>JBJEMQ010000001.1:0-3731 GCA_051879755.1 Coprococcus sp.
TTTGATGTTTGGCCGTACAGTCCATTCTCTTATAAAGGCATTATCCAGATATGAGGGCATCGAATTTGTACTTATTTCACCGGATGAGCTGAAAATTCCTGATTATATAAGAACAGAAGTAATCGAGAAGAATAATATACCATATAGGGAGGTTACTTCCATGGAGGAAGCAATCGGAGAACTTGATATCCTCTATATGACAAGAGTACAAAGAGAGCGTTTCTTTAATGAAGCTGACTATATAAGACTTAAGGACAGCTATATACTTGATAACTCTAAACTTGTATTGGCAAAACCCGACCTGTCCATACTCCACCCTCTGCCAAGGGTAAATGAAATAGCTGTAGAGGTTGATGATGACCCAAGAGCATGTTATTTCAGGCAGGCGCTAAACGGCAAATTCGTCAGAATGGCTCTTATTATGACATTACTGGGATTGGAGGCATAGATACATGAATATAGACAGCATACAAAACGGTATAGTTCTTGACCATATAGCGGCAGGCAAGGCACTGCAGATATATAACGATTTACATCTGGATAAATTGGACTGCTCTGTTGCAATTATAAAAAATGTAAAGAGCAGAAAGATGGGACGCAAGGATATTCTCAAGATAGATCAGGATATAGATATCAATCTGGATGTACTTGGATATATCGACCCTGACATATCTGTAAATATCATAAAAGACGGCCAATTAGTCGAAAAGAAGAAAATCGAACTGCCTGAAAGACTTATAGATATAAAGAAATGTACAAATCCACGTTGTATTACAACAACTGAGCAGGGAATACAACATATATTTAAGCTTACAGACAGAGAAAAACGGATTTATAGATGCATATACTGTGAAGCAGATAAGTAAATCTGCTTCCGGCACATATATCTTACATATTGTTTAATATAAAAATTATTTACATTTTTGATTTATGTGCTATAATCTATAAAGTTGTTTGCGATTTGTCGCAGATTTATGTAATGAGGTGCAATATGGAACAATATGTTATCAAGGGCGGCATTCCTCTTGAAGGAGAGGTAACAATAGCCGGCGCCAAGAATGCTGCATTAGGTATTCTTGCCGCAGCTGTTATGACCGACCAGGAAGTTACAATAGAAAATGTCCCAAACGTACGTGACACCAGAGTATTACTTCAGGCTATACAGGGGATTGGTGCAAATGTCAGATATATCGATGAGCATACGGTTGCGATATGCGGCGGAACTATTCATCCAAATGATGACTTATGTGTAGATGACGAATTTATCAGGAAAATCAGGGCATCCTATTATCTGCTTGGTGCTCTTCTTGGAAAATACAAACATTCACAGGTAGCATTGCCGGGTGGATGTGATATAGGTGCAAGACCTATCGATTTACATATAAAAGGATTTGAAGCACTTGGTGCTACCGTTGATATAACAAATGGAATGATACGGGCACATGCTGACGAACTGATAGGTAACCATATATATATGGATGTTACTTCTGTAGGTGCTACAATCAATGTTATGATGGCGGCCACACTAGCCGATGGAAAGACTACCATTGAGAATGCTGCAAAGGAACCACATATAGTAGATGTTGCGAACTTTTTGAACAGCATGGGAGCAAATATCAAAGGCGCAGGAACAGATGTTATTCGTATCCGCGGTGTAAAGGAACTTCACGGAACAACTTATTCCATAATTCCTGACCAGATAGAAGCCGGAACATTTATGGTAGCTGCTGCCGCAACAAAAGGAAATATTCTGATTAAAAATGTAATACCAAAGCATCTTGAGGCAATTACCTCAAAGTTAACTGAAATAGGTGCTTCTGTTATAGAATATGATGATTCAGTAAGAGTTATGGCGGATAAGAGACTTAAATCAACTAATATCAAGACTCTTCCTTATCCGGGCTTTCCTACTGACATGCAGCCACAGATGGCAGTTACACTTGCCCTCTCTAACGGCACAAGCATAGTAACAGAAAGCATATTTGAAAACAGATTCAAATACGTTGCCGAGCTGTCACGCATGGGTGCTCATATCCGTGTAGAAGGAAATACTGCTATTATCGATGGTGTAGAAACCTTCTCCGGTGCAAATGTTGCTGCTCCTGATTTAAGAGCAGGTGCTGCACTTGTCATAGCCGCACTTGTTGCAAATGATTTCTCAATTGTAACCGATATAAAATATATACAACGTGGTTATGAAAAATTTGAAGAAAAGCTGGCAGGACTTGGTGCAATGATAGAAAAAGTTGAAACAGACAAAGATGTCCAGAAATTCAAACTTAAGATAAGCTAATAATGATAATAATCAGGATGGGACTATTCCCATCCTTTTTTTATACCTGACTATACAAGCCATACCTCGGTCATCAGTCTGTCTGTACTTAAACAGCATTATTCATTTCACATTTTCTGATTAATTTTTACAAAAAATGATGCTCATTTTCAAATATTATGGTAAACTGTTTTTTGCAGTCACTTATAACTTAGAATTAAGTAATCTGGTCATTTACAAATGTTAAGGGGATGTTATTGTGAGAACAAAAGCCAACAGCAAACTACATATATCTTTGTCTGCAGCTTTGATTATATGGAGCATATTATGCATATCATTTGTATGCCTTTTTATGAGCCACATACACTCTGATGCTGCATCAAAATACGGCTGCATAACACCGGGAGTAACAAATGTATATTTCCGTGAATCTCCTGCCGGCAATCCAATCACCTGTAACGGAGCAAACATTATGTTAAACGGAGGTCAGGAGCTTGAGATATTAAGCACAAGCAACTCATCCTGGTACAAGGTATCCCTTACATATGGTGGAAACAGCTATACAGGCTATGTATCCTCTTCATTTATAACAATATATGACGGCAACACTTCATCAGGTGATACTGATTTTGAAAATTATCTGACACAGCAGGGTTTTCCCGAAAGCTATAAGGAACAGCTGCGCACACTCCATGCCCAGCATCCTAACTGGATATTCAAAGCAGTACATACAGGTCTGGATTGGAAGGATGTAGTGGCAAATGAAGTAAATATCTCCGGAAGAGTAAACAATATGGTTGAAGGCTACTCCGGAAATCCACGATACAACTGGCGTTCCACAAGCGTCGGTTATAATTACAAAACAGATACCTGGTCTTCCTATGATGGCTCCACATGGTTTGCTGCCTCTGATGCTCTGGTAACATACTATCTGGATCCACGTGTATATCTCTATGAAGAATTTGTATTTGCATTTGAAACTTTATCATATGACCAAACCCAGACAGAAGCCGGGGTTGAGTCCATACTAAGCGGCACTTTTATGTCATATACCACGCCGTCCGGATATAAATCAACATATGCCGGACTTATAGTAAAGGCCGGGAAAAAATCAGGTGTAAGTCCTTATCATATAGCGTCACGAATAAAACAGGAGGTCGGTGCCACAGGTACATCCGGAACAAATGGACAGAACAGTACTTATCCGGGCATATATAACTTTTATAACATAGGTGCATTTGCAAGTCCTGAGGGAAATGCAGTTACGAATGGTCTCAGATGGGCCTCCTCAGGAAGCAGCTATGGCAGACCATGGAATACAATATATAAATCCATATCAGGTGGCGCACAGTATATCGGCAATAACTATATACTAAAAGGTCAGGATACGCTTTATACACAAAAGTTCAATGTCACATATACAGACTGTCTCTACAGCCACCAGTATATGGGTAATGTG
>JBJEMQ010000002.1:0-3729 GCA_051879755.1 Coprococcus sp.
AGGAGGAGCTTTAAAATGAGCGATAATCACGACTTGTTGAATGATAATGATATGTGTTCTTTTTCAGGACACGAGGCAGAGGATATGTGTTTCAACTGCGGTGACCACACATGTGGAGTCCGTAGTTCTGCTGTCACGAGCGTAGGCGAAGTGAGAGCAGATTACGGAGGACCATACGATAGCTGTCCGCGATTGACGAGCACAAAGTGCGAAGGCAGAGCGGAAACAGCGAACCGTTGAGACATGTGTCCTCTTGACGAAGACGAGCGAAGCGCAGACTGAGTCTTAGAGGCACAGTCGTTCTGGCGAGCGAAAGCGAGAGCAGAACTTCCTTAGAGAGCAGATTATCCCAACGGAAAGCGGATGATTATGTTGAGGTGGAGTTGGAGCTGGATGAGCTGGATGTAACGAGTGCGGAGAGGCGCTAAAGGTCCGGTGGACCTTTGTTCAGCGCGGACCGAAGCGGAGCGTAGACAGGCGACTTATGAAGAGATTAAGAAGTATGTGTTAGATAATACTGAATTAAAGGTATCGACACTTAACATAGAACAGGTAAAACAGAAATGTGGAATTATTGAAAGAGAGAATTATAATTCCGCAAAGAGTGATGATGTAAAGCAACCTAAATGTCCAAAGGAAAAAGAGGATGCAATAATAGAAGCATTGAAAGCATTTAAGATGATTTAGTTTAGGGCATGACTATATGAAGGTTTTATTAGGAACAACAAATCCGTCAAAGGTAAAGAGATTAGTATAGTGCGTTTTTATGTGAAATATCTTAATAGTTTTATCCTGATTTTTTTAGAACTAAAATGGATTCTGTAATCAAGCCAGATGCAAAAGTACCTTTCGTTCCTGTGCATGGGAAGGTGAGGCAGAGGCTTATGACGGATAAGGAGGAATGGAATTTATGGAAAGTTGTAAGTGGCTTGCGTCAAAGAAAATGTTTGTAAATTTTCAGAAAAAGAGAGTATATCTTTTTGGAATTGTAATTTTTACGATGCCTTTATTTTGTCTGTTGTATAAGGATAATATTACATTTTCATTTATACTTATTTCGGTAATAATAACAATATTAGCTGTTATTAATGAAATATTTGTATTGCGCTCATATTTTATGGCGAAACGTGGATATAAAGAATTGGAAAATGTGTTTACTAATCGGAATTTTTCAAAAGAAGAATGTGAAGAGATAGATAGAGCGATGTCCAATTTTGATTCGGCAGCTGAGCCTATTAATGGTGGTAGTGAATATCGTATGATAACAGATAGCCTGGTAATTACCAGACATGGTCAGCAGTTTTTTGGGTATGACATTGCAAGATATTGAACTTATGAATCAAAGCTTTGCCGATATTATGAGCAGGCTTAGATAAGTTGCTTTGTAAAGGAGAGGAAAATGGAGGAGAACAAAAAATCGGATGAGATGAAATCCCTATTTGAAAGAATAAAGAAGCAGGAGATTCGTGTTAGATATTCAGAGCTTGAACATGCAGTTGAACGTAACCAAAGTAAAATAGGTGGAAATCCCGATTTGCCACCGGATTTTGAGTGGCCATATTATTCAGGCGAAAGTTATGATGGTGAGATAAAGAATAGACCGTTATCCTTTTTGGCTCAATTTAATATGAGTGAAGTCTCAAAATATGATACCGAAAACCTTTTGCCAAAGACAGGTATGATTAGTTTTTTCTATGAATTAATGTCTCAAGACTGGGGTTATGATATAAAACATAAAGGGTGTGCAAGAGTATTTTATTTTGAGGATTGTGAAAAATTGCAAAAAGCTGCTTTGCCAAGTGATTTGGAGGAGGAATGTGTTTTCCCTGAATTTTCAGTTTCATTTAGTAATGAATTAAGTCTGCCAGGCTTTAATGATTTACATGAGATTAATATGGAAATGGACGAACTAATCAAGAAAGACAAGTGGAAATGGGAAGAATATTATGAGTGTTTAGAGGAATTTGGATATGAATATGACGGATGGGGAGAAAGAACAAAATTTCTTGGATATGCAGATGTTATTCAAAGTCCCATGGAAGAGAAATGTGAGATAATTAGTAGAGGATATTCAACAGGTTCCCCTGAAGCGTATGCTATGATTCCGCAAAATGAAAGAGTAAGTATAAAACAAGTAAAGAATGAATGGATAATGCTCTTTCAGATGGGGACGATTGAAAATGATTCCTACGAAATGATGTTTGGTGATTGTGGACACATATATTTTTGGATTAGAAAACAAGATTTATTGGAATGTAATTTTAATAATTGTTGGTTGATTCTTCAATGTACTTAATTGGTTTCTCGGGTCAAGGGGGAAGAATGGATAAAGGAAGAAATATGGTATAAGGATAACAAAGATGAGTATGAATAAGGGGTTCTGAGGAAATTTTCATTTTCTTGTGAAAGGAAGGATTAAAGATGGATGATAAAATATGGGAAGATTTTATGGAGTATTTAAGATGCGATAGATGACCCCGAAATACAGGAGATTTACGATGTTGATTTCTATGTGGTCTATAATTATACCGGTAAAACGATGAAGAATGCCGCAATCATCTCAACGAGCAATTAAGCAAGGTATTTGGTGCGTAAACGAGGGAAGACCTATGTATCGTGCTCCCGGTTTGGAGGAGAACGAGGTGGGGCAGTGGCTGAACGGACAGAGCTGCTCGGAAGATAGGGTTATGGACGACAGATGTTCGTGCAGCAAGATAATAAATTTGTATGATTTCAGCGTGTATATTGTGAAATACACATACACGTTCAAGGACGGTGTGCGGTTGCCCGAAGAGGAAATTGTGGAAGTAAAGATGAGTGAGGAAGATTTCAAAAATGAAATGCTGAAGTACAGAAGTGGCAATATATAACGGAGGAAACCATGGTAGGCAGAGAAATAAGAGTGGACGATGTGCTGTATGACACCAGCAAAAAAGTGAGGTTTGCATATAAGACGCTTCAATCCATTAGCATTAATATTGAAAACATACAAATTAAAAAGGCTTTGGAAAAAGCTATACAGCTATGTGATGATTTTTTTGTTAAGAATTATAGCGTGGCAGATGAATTATATGAAACTTTAGTTAATGAAGATGATGGTTTTACGATTATTCAAGAAAGTGAGCAAAATGAAGATGTTCAATTGATACTGGATTGCATAATTGATTCAATTGCTATTATTACAAAGACGGCATACGATAAAATAGGGCAAAAGTATTATCCCGAGCCTATTGAATCAGTTTCACAAGAAACATTTATTCATTTATTAAATTCTTTGCAAAAGTGTTACGGAGAAGATATTATTTGTAAAATAAAGGATTGATGAAATACAGAAACATATAACGGAGAAAACCATGGTAACCAGAGATATAGTAGTAGAAGATGTACTGTATTACACCGTTTCTTGTGATGTATATATTGCCTATGACGAGGGAAAAAAGGAAATAGAAGACATTTATCTGGTGTCTAATTTCCATTACACGAAACAATCTTCGTTACAAGGGACAGACATTGGGCAGTACGGCGGGTGCGACCATAATAAGAAATAGTGGATCGCAAAGCAGTTAATTATGGTTTTCAGTTTGAGTTTAAGAAAGTCGATGAATTTGATGGCTATAAAAACCCAAGAGAAGAACAATACAATTTTAATGTAGCAAGTATGAAACAGAAGATGTAGGAGAAAAGAAAATGGAGTTCCCATTTAAAGATGTACCTAATACAGCGTGTTTA
>JBJEMQ010000003.1:0-3697 GCA_051879755.1 Coprococcus sp.
TATCCTACCCAGAATTTATAATTAGAAACAAATCTGTTTTTCAAAACACATCTCACGTTATACCATTTCTTATGCATGTTTTCAAGCATAACCAATATTTTTTTGTATAAACAGCACATTTCACAAATCATTCTATGTATAATGTACACAAAAATGTGTTTTTTAAGAATTATTATACTATTAAAAATTTATTTGAACAAAGAATTTTACTGAATAAGAAAGAGTTTCGCTTGCGAAACTCTATGCCTGCGGCGGGTCGCAAAAAGCGACATCTACTTATCCGCCGCAGTGCAATCCACACGGAGTGTTTTTTATTAACTAGGAAATCCAGAGGAATTTCCTAGTTAATAAAAAAAATGACTCTAAGACTTATATCATAGAGCCATTTATATTTTTTATTAAATCATTTTATTATTAGCCGCAATTGCCTGCAATGCTGCAATCTTATCAGTATCGTTAAGAATATTACCACCTACATAAACAGTAACAGTACCATTACCACTTGTAGGGAAATAGAATACAAGCTTCAGCGATTTATTAATAAATGTTCCATCAGAACCATATTTTGATAAATCAAGACTTGCTTTGCTTCCGTTAAAAGTAATGGTTCTACTTCCATCTGCACCTGTCTCATAGTACCATACAGTTGATTTACATGTTTTTTCAAGAGCATCACCATAAGTCACACCTGTGTCAATAGTCTTCTTTGTACCATTATCTGCAACTGTATTAACCTTAATAATATTGCTTTTAACTATATCAATCTCTTTCTTAGCTTCATCATCTGTACGATACTGGATATTTCCTTTTATATACATCTGCGGTGTTTCCGGCAAAACATAATAAATTCCTACGCAAAGTGCCGCAACTATAATCAGTGCAATCAAAATTTTTAAAAATGTCTTCATAATAATACCATCTCCTTTTACAATTTACAAAGATTAAAATAATTCCTTTTCAAGCTGATATATAAATTCCTCTAACATCTGCATACGCTTATTATATTCAATACGCCCTGCATCTGTCTTACATCGTCTGATTTTTGGTTTATTAATCCTGTAAAAATTCTTAATCCTATAATATGCCCGTTTATAGCTCGCATCATCTTCCAGGGCAGTTGCCATGGAATCCCATAACACACTCACAGCTCCAACTTCATCCAGCAAATCTGCATCCATAACTATTTTACATTCCAGTGATAGTTCCGCCTCCGTATCCTTCTCCTCATGTATCATAATTATCTCGCCAATCTTTGCTATCTTCTCCGGATCTACCCCCAGACTATCTAAATATTCAACCGCTATCTCTGCACCAACCTCACCATGTGGTCTGTCCTCATCCCAACCGACATCATGAAGCAATGCTGCAAGAACAATTACATCTAAATCGCCACCCAGCTTTGACTGAAGCTTTATAGCCCATCTGTAGACTCTCATAGTATGTTCAAATCTGCTTCTGAATTTATAATTAGGTGGTCTTCCATTTTCAGCAGTTTGTTTCTTAACAAACTCTATTACTTCTGCATAATTCATTTCAACGCACCCCTTGAATTCTACATTTTGCACACTTTTCCATTAGTAAAAAGTATCATCTAATATGATATCATCTTTCGTTTATTTTTGCTATTATTTTTTTCAAAATTTATAAAATTCACAAAATTTTTTAAATCTTTAAACAATTCATTATATATAATAAAATCCATGCGGTTTTCCCTCGAAATGACACCATAGACGTTACCTTAGCAGTTAGCTCAGCCCAGGCACCCTTACGGCACACAGGGGATTCCCCTTAATGCTGCTTCGTCTCCGACCTGACATGGTTCAGAGAGCCCTGTTGCGCAAGACCCAAACATCAACACCACTTACCAAGGGCAGCCCTACAATGAACATTCCTCAAGAAAACCATCACCCCTACTATAGCGGATTGTAGGCTACAGGGCGCCGCTACCTCCCCGGTTGCATGGAAACTTTCTAACATATTTATTTATACACTATTCATGTGGCACACTGCCACATTATACAAAATCAATCATTCGTCTTTATATTCGCAAACACGTATAGTCTACAGGTCAGTTTGCACGACAAATCATTCGGATAAATTATAAAGGACACGCCTTTATTCGTCAAGACTTATTTTCCTATGCTTTTATTTTTCCCTTCCGCAAATCAGAAAAGAAATCTTTCATCATCTGACTGCACAACTCTTCATTTATTCCTCTGGTTATCTCCACCTGATGATTAAATTGCTTTATATCAAGAAGGTTAAGTATCGAGCCTGCACACCCCGCCTTCGGATTCATGCAACCGATAACCACACGGGGAATTCGGGCCTGTACTATAGCTCCCGCACACATCTGACATGGCTCTAGGGTTATATACATAGTACATTCTTCAAGACGCCAATCTCCCAGTTTTTTTGATGCCTGCTCTATAGCCAGAAGCTCTGCATGAGCCAGTGTAGTTTTTTTCATATTTCTTTTATTATAGCCTCGTGCAATTATTTTATCATCCTTTACTATAACACAGCCTATAGGCACATCACCATTTGCATATGCTTTCTTTGCCAGCTTTATAGCAGCATTCATATATTTTTCATGATATTTTATAATATTTTTCTGTTCTGCAGATATTTGCTGCATTTCCTTATCATTCATATTTCCTTATCCCTTGTACATATTTACTATGTGAATTGACCAATATCTAAATTCAAAAGGCTTGTTCACGTTTTATTCCAAGAACGTCTCTGTATTCTTACTGCAGAGTGTAAGTTTAAATATCACCCTGTAATATTTACAATCCAATATCCAAAGCTTCCTGTTTTTATCTCTGTTTCCTTACCCGGTATAAACCTGTCAAATCCAAATATTCCTGCAAGATATTTTTCTTTTGCAGAGTAAACTCCCGGAACCCCAAGCACATAGCTTCCGGCACTTTGATTATCCTGGAATACTATTCGCCCAAGCATAAGATATTTATAATTATAGAAACCATGTGTCAAAAAACTATTTACTCCAAGTCTCCAGTTATTCATATCTAAAAGGCCTATATCATTGGGTGTAATTTTTACACTTTCTATAATCTGATTCCCCTCATGACCACATTCCGGCAGCAACGGCAATCTCTCATATGTATCAAGCATCTCCTCTATAGGATTTGCATATGGTGTTTCCACATCTGCCAGAGAATTTTGTGCGGCAGATACCTCCTGTTCCGATTTATCCTGCTCCGATATTTCTATCTTCACACCATCACCTTGTTTCACTTCAACAGATTCCGGCTCATCTGCCTTTTCATATTCTTTTCCGCTATTAATATCCTTGGATTTATGAGTATCATCTTTTTCCTCTTCCAACATATAGCTATAATCCACTATGCTGTCTGTCCATGAAGAACAAAACATATCATGATCATATCTGCCCTCACCCATATTCAGCCTCTTTATGGCAATTCCGCTCCATGCGGTTATCGGTTTCCCACTTTCCCGTACATTATTCCAGTCAAAAGTATATGCACCTTCTCCTCTTCCATCCTTTATCTTAAGCTTTCCGATGTACAAAGGCTTTGGTATCATGATTTGAACATCATTTTCCGACCGCATTTCTTCATCTGCCAATGTTTCTCTGTACAGATATACAGAATACACATCATCATGACGATTCATCATATCTTTTAATCCAATGTTTATTTTTCCTATATTT
>JBJEMQ010000004.1:0-3685 GCA_051879755.1 Coprococcus sp.
CGGTCAGTTATGGCTATTCCTGTTATATTGAACATCTCATAATTATTATTTCTTACCTCATCAAGCAGCTCATGTGCCTCAACGGATTTGGTGACTATTAGCAGATTTCTCTTGCCGCCTGTCTCCATCCTGTCACGAAGCAACAGTTTCCAAAGTGTGCGGACACAATACGTTAAGAAAGCATATATGATACCCATCAGGTATAATGCTATTCTTGAATAAGAATCTCCTCCCTGCACAGAGAACAGATATAATACAGACAGAAGCTCAAGCAGACCCATATGCTTCACTGTAATCGTGAATTCCTTATAATATCCCCTCTTAAGAACATTCTTCAATGTTGAAAAAAAGAACATGATACATATATCTGCCAATTCTATAAATATAGCCATATTTCTGTATATAGGGACTGCATACGGATTGTGCAAACCATGACGTACAATATATGACAGAAGAAATGAAACCTGAAGACACAACATATCCAGTATTATAAAGTCAAAATGCTTTAACCAGCCTGATGTACTTCTTTTGTACATTTTTTCCCCTCCATCAGTAAATTATAATGTAAAATTATAAATTATAAAGTTAAAAATACAGCAATATCATATACTTCTATATTCTTAACTTTATATTCTATAACCCCATTACAGCAATAACAGCATAACATCCTCCGTGGCGAGAATGTATGCCATTATTACCTATATCACAACCATAAAATAACGATTACTTAACAGTAAAGGTTATCTTCTTTGTTGCAGCTCTATAGTTAGTTGTTGCCTTTGTTGTGATAGTAATTGTAGCCTTAGTACCCTTCTTAGTACCCTTCTTTACAGTAATCTTACCATTCTTATCAATAGTAATATTCTTGTTGTTGGACTTATAAGAAACCTTAGCATTTGCTTTTACTGAAACCTTAAGACTGTATTTCTTAGAAGCCTTCTTTACTGTAGAAGCCTTTACAGATGTTGTACCTTTGACAGTTACCTTCTGGTCAAGCTTATGGATAGCATATTTTACATCCTTGGTACCGGCATAGTTGCCGATGAATTTTACCTTTGCGGTATAATATCCGGCATTCTTATGTGTAAGATACTTTATAGTATAATCAGTACCTTCAACAAGTACACGACTGCCATCCTTGATAACTACCTTTGCAGTCTGCACCTTGCCATTGTATGTAAGATTCTTTACAGATGTCTTAACACCTGAAGCAGACTTTGCATTAATCTTATATGTAGTTGTCTTTGTGCCTGTGTAATTGCCCATACCTGTAATCGTTACAGTATATGTACCGGCTTTTGTGTTTACATTTCCTGTTACTGTATAATCCTTACCTGCAACAAGATTCTTTCCATCAACCTTAACAACAACATTTGAGGTCTGTTTAGTACCATTATATGTTAAGTTCGATGCTGTAGCTGTAGCTGTGCTGATGTCAACCTTTGCACCTGAGTTTGTCTCAGCAGCAAGAACCGTTGCCGGAGCGAGAACTGCGAGTACAAAAAGTACTGCCAATATTTTCTTTAATGCCTTCACTTTATCTCCTCCTTCCCAATAATGATTAATAATTTATGATAAACAGTCTGTCTGCCACGTAGCAGGCTGTTTTATCCTTTGTTTTCTGATGCGGCTGCCTCTTTTCCATAATGATATTCGTTATAATATCCGTTATACTTTCCATAATATTTTTTATAGGCACGCCCTGTTGTTTCTACTCTGTTTAGCACAACGCCCAGCAGCTTACAGTTTACCTGCTCTATCTGTTGGAAAGACTGGCGTATGACACTCTTCGGTGTCTCACCGCCTCTTACTACCAGAACTGCTCCGTCACACATGGATGCCACAAGTGCTCCGTCTGATACACTGCCAAGCGGCGGCGAATCTATTATTACATATCTGTAGTTCTCTGCCAATCTGTCAAGCAACTCTCTAAATCTTGCATCCTCTAATAGTGCGGATGGATTTTCGAGAAGATTCGTGCACGGAACCATATATCCGTTCTTGATATTAGTTTCATATACAACGTCCTCATATTCTGCAAGTCCTGACAAATAATATCCCAAATCCTTAATATCCCCACTTGATGAGATATTAAGTCTCTCTTTTAGTATCGACTTTCTAAGGTCTACATCTACAAGTACAGTTGGAAAGCCTGCTTCAGCCATCATCTTCCACAGATTTGTGGCAATAGTGCTCTTCCCTTCATTTGGCATGCTGCTTGTTATAAGTATCTTTTTTGTGTTTTTGCCACAGAATTTTATATTGATACGAAGGCGGTTCATTGCCTCTTCAATTGCATATGGCATATCCTGAAATTCAACATTTATTTTTCTCATTTTCTATGTTTTCCTTTCTTTAAGCCTTTGCTGTCTTCCTCATTTCCACCCTGTCTGAACAGCTCGCTCTCAGGGATAGTTGTAAGAGGCACTATACCAAAATATCTTTCCATATCAGCAGCTGTATGTATTGTGTCATCAAGCAGATATCCTGCGATCAGGAATATACAGCATACCAGCATACCGAGTATTGCACCCATAATTGTATACTTCATGTAACTTGGTCCTGCTTTGCCGGTTGCAACACGTGCAACCTGTGCTATATTCGGTGCGCGCGTACTCATTGTTTCAGGCAGATATTCTACCGATACCTGCGCCATAGTATTTGCTATATCACATGCCAGCTCAGGGCTTGTTGCTGTTACTGTTATATCAAGCACTCGTGTAGAATCCGGATTTGTAAGTACTATCATATTTGCCAGCGTCTTATAATCCATATTAAGATTTAACTTATCTATCACCTGGTCTAATACAGGATAGCTGAGCATCAGCTCTTCATAATCCGAGGTAAGTGATGAGCCCAGATTAAGGTCTGAAAGATTTACTACAGAATCCTCCGATGCTGATACTATATAAAGCTTCGACGTAGACTTGTATGTAGGTTTTATAAGAAAATATGCGTAAGCATTGAATAATACTGCTCCTAAGAGTAACGAAAGTATTATATAATGAAGCTTATCAAATAATGCAAGTGCCAGGTCAACCAGATCTATCTCATTTTCTTCTTCAACAGGTGCTTTATAGATTGAAACCGTTTTGTTCTCCTCTGCCATATTGTTTATTGGTTGTTTATTGCCAGAACTCATAATGTCCTCCTATTCGTACTTTTTGTAGAACAGCTCCAGTATGGCAGCCTCTACGCTTTCTTCATCTGCTGTCATTTCCATAAAGTCTAAATCATTTTTCTGACTTGTTCCTTCTATGGTCAGCTCACCCTCATCCTTATCATTCAGCATCAGAAGTGCTATCTTGCTGAACTTTTGTGAGGATATATTTGTTACCATATAATCTTCCAATGCGTCATATATAGTAAACGGATACTCATTATCTTCTGAACATTTCTGTTTCAGTTTTACTTTAAGGTCTGCCATATATGCAGATTGTCTCCTCATACGTGATTCATTTGTTCCATCATCTACATACCATCTGCTATGCACGAAATTCTTTGCCTGTTCGTCATTTAAGGTGATTGTCTCGCCTTTTATGAGTGTAGGGTCTATCTCGGAAAAGTCATCTTCTATAGTGACTGTTACGCCACCTGCAAGATTATTGACTATTCCTATTGCCCCCATGTTGAGGGACGCATAACCATCTATCTTCTGCCCTCCAAGGAAATTCGATACGGTCTT
>JBJEMQ010000005.1:0-3671 GCA_051879755.1 Coprococcus sp.
ATCAGTTACGCGCGACTCTCTAATAATATTAACCTTAATCTGTCCAGGATATTCAAGCTCATCTTCAATCTGCTTTGCAATATCTCTGGCCAGCAATACCATATCAGAATCATTTACGTGTTCAGGAACTACCATTATACGAATTTCCCTACCTGCCTGAATAGCAAATGTCTTATCTACACCCTTATGAGAATTAGCTATTTCTTCTAATTTCTTAAGACGCGTTGTGTAGGTTTCTAAGGTTTCTCTTCTCGCACCCGGTCTTGCGGCAGAAATCGTATCTGCAGCCTGTACTAAACAAGCAATCAGAGACTCTGGCTCAACATCACCATGATGTGACTCAACAGCATTTATAACGGTAGCTGATTCCTTATATTTTCTACACAAATCAGCACCTATCTGTACATGTGAGCCCTCCATTTCATGATCTAGTGACTTACCAATATCATGAAGTAATCCGGCACGCTTGGCAACCTTAATATCAACACCTATCTCACCGGCCAATAAACCACATAACTGAGCTACTTCTATAGAATGCTTAAGTGCATTCTGACCATAGCTTGTTCTAAACTTCATCTTACCAAGAAGTCTTACAAGTTCAGGATGGATACCATGAATTCCAACTTCAAGTGTAGCTGCTTCACCTTCTTCGCGCATCATGGTTTCAACTTCCTTCTGCGCTTTCTCCACCATTTCTTCGATTCTTGCAGGGTGAATTCTTCCATCTACAATAAGCTTCTCAAGTGCAATTCTTGCAACTTCCCTTCTAACCGGGTCAAAGCTTGACAGAATAACTGCTTCCGGTGTGTCATCAATAATCAAATCAACACCTGTCATTGTTTCAAGAGTACGAATATTTCTACCCTCTCTACCAATAATTCTACCCTTCATTTCATCATTAGGTAACTGAACAAGTGATATTGTCGTTTCTGCAACATGATCAGCTGCACAACGCTGTATAGCCGAAACAACATATTCTTTTGCCTTCTTGTTCGCTTCTTCTTTAGCCTTGGTTTCTAATTCCTTGACCATGACTGCTGTTTCATGTTTTACTTCATCCTCAACAGTCTTTAATAAGTATTCCTTTGCCTGTTCAGAGGTCAATCCTGAAATTCTTTCAAGTTCCTGCAGACGCTTTGCTTGAAGCTCTTCAACTTTTGCCTTCTGCTTATCAAGCGCACTTTCTCTTGAAGAAAGACTTGCTTCCTTCTTTTCTATTGCTTCGGTCTTTCGGTCGACATTCTCTTCTCTTGCAAGAATTCTTTTTTCCATTCTTGAAAGCTCGCCACGTCTGTCCTTAACTTCCTTCTCAAGTTCATTACGTGTCTTTAGAGCCTCTTCCTTTGCCTCCAGCATCATCTCACGCTTTTTAGCTTCGGCGGTCTTCTGGGCTTCATCTATAATCTCTCTAGCCTGTACTTCTGCTTTTCCAAGCTTAGCTTCTGCTATATTTTTCCTATATGCAATAGCTATAAACCATGTAGCAACAACAAGTACTAAGGTAACTATAATATAGATTATAAGTTCCACAGGAGCACCTCCTTATTAAGTTTTCATTGTACGCCAATACAACATTTTTAGTTTAATATTTTTACTTAACTATGTCAAGTAAAAACATACAATTGTCTGTCTTTTTTTCAACAAATTAAACAATTGTTATTGGTCAAGAACAGATTTCATACAATCCGAAACTATTTTCATGGAAAAACCTTTTCTAAGGAAATATGCCATAACTTTATCCTTTTTTTCCATTATATCATACTTAGAAAACCGTCTATTCATCATAGCCGATACAGTCATTAATTCATCAGGTAGCTCCTGAGAGGCAAAAGCTTCATCAATAATGTCCTCCTGTATATCTTTTCTTAAAAGCTCATATGTAATATTCTTTCTGCTCTTTTTGGATATATATTTTCTTATATATAAACAGGAATATCTCATATCATCTATATATCCATATGACTTCAGCTTCATCACAGTATAATCTATAATTTCTTCATCATAATATAACTCTTTAAGCTTAATGCGTATATCATATTCGCATTTTTCTGAAAACTTAAGTGATGCAACAGCTTTATTCATAGCACGTTTATACAGATATTCTTTTCTAAAAGCATCTATAGTATCAGGTGATATTTCATCTCCTTCTTTAAGCTCCAGTCTCTTTATATCTGATATATACAAAGAACAATATGGTTCATAATCAAGATACAGACAATATCTTTTTTCGTCCATTCTTTTAATTTCAGTAACAAGCATAATAATTATTCTCTTTCAATAACAGTAACTCCGGAAGCTTCCTCATCCATGTTCATACCATTATCGCTATTTCCTGATATTCCTACTGCTTCCCGTACCTTTCTTTCGATCTCATCACATATATCCTGATGTTCCTGAAGGTAAATCTTTGTATTCTCACGGCCCTGTCCTATCTTATCTCCCATGTATGCATACCACGCACCTGATTTGTCAACAATATTATTTGCTACAGCCAAATCAAGAATATCTCCTACCTTTGATATACCTTTACCAAATACAATATCAAATTCAGCTTCTTTAAATGGCGGAGCAACTTTATTCTTGACAACTTTAACCCTTGTTCGATTACCAACAATTTCTCCACCGGATTTTAATGTATCTATTCTTCGTACATCCATACGGATAGATGCATAAAACTTAAGCGCACGTCCACCTGTCGTAACCTCAGGGTTACCAAATACAACGCCTACCTTCTCTCTCAACTGATTAATGAAGATAACAACACAATTTGTTTTACTTACAACAGCAGTAAGCTTTCTCAATGCCTGTGACATAAGTCGTGCATGAAGACCCATATGTGAATCTCCCATCTCTCCATCTATCTCTGCCTTTGGCACAAGAGCAGCAACCGAATCGACAATAACTACATCAACCGCACCTGAGCGTACCATTGTTTCGGTTATTTCCAATGCCTGTTCACCACAATCAGGCTGTGATATATAGAGATTATCAATATCTACACCTATATTTTTTGCATAAACAGGGTCTAATGCATGCTCAGCATCAATAAATCCTGCAATTCCTCCACGCTTCTGTATCTCAGCAACAACATGAAGCGCAACTGTTGTCTTACCACTTGATTCAGGACCAAACACCTCGATAATCCTTCCTCTTGGAACGCCACCAAGTCCTAACGCAATATCAAGACTAAGTGAACCTGTAGGAATTACTTCTATATTCATATTTGCACTTGAATCACCAAGCTTCATAACTGAACCTTTTCCATATTGTTTCTCTATCTGTGCCAATGCCGCATCAAGCGCTTTCTTTTTATCATCATCTTTATTCATCATATTTCTTATTTCCTCCTAAAACATATGTTCGATTTTTAATTATATACTATACAAAAAACATTCTCTTGTCAACAAGAAAATTATATATAATCTTGCAGGGTATATTATAAGATACCAAAATTATTAATAGAAAAATAGAATTACACTTATCATATTTTAACACACTTTACACATAATGATTATTAAGTTACAATAAATTCTGTAATTAATTTTTATAAATTGAGGTATATATTAATGAGCATTGTTGCTATCATAAGCGAATATAATCCTTTTCACAATGGACATAAATACCAGTTAGAGCAATCACTTGAGCTAACAGGTGCGGACAATTCCATAGCT
>JBJEMQ010000006.1:0-1255 GCA_051879755.1 Coprococcus sp.
AGACTCTGTTTGAGGTAGCAGTTAAACTTAAAGAGGAAACAGGAGCACATATTACATTCATTAATCTTTCAGGCGGTGTTGGTATTCCTTACAGACCTGACCAGGAGCCAAATGATATAAGAGTGATTGGTGAGAGCGTAAGAAAGGTATATGAGGAAGTTCTTGTTCCGGCAGGAATGGGTGATGTTGCAATTTATACAGAGCTTGGACGTTTCATGATGGCACCTTATGGACATCTTATCACAAAAGCTATTCATGAAAAGCATACTCATAAGGAGTATATCGGAGTAGATGCTTGTGCAGTTAATTTAATGCGTCCTGCTATGTATGGAGCTTATCACCACATTACAGTTCTTGGTAAAGAAAATGAGCCATGTGATCATAAATATGATGTTACAGGTTCACTTTGTGAAAATAATGATAAATTTGCAATTGACCGTGAACTTCCAAAGATTGATATGGGCGACTATCTTGCAATTCATGATACAGGTGCACATGGTTTCTCAATGGGCTACAATTACAACGGTAAGCTTAAGTCAGCAGAACTTTTATTAAAGGAAGATGGAAGCGTACAGCTTATAAGAAGGGCAGAGACACCTAAAGACTATTTTGCTACATTTGACTGCTTTGACATTTATAATAAACTTGATTGTTAATTAAAAAATGCAAATCATTAGTTGATTTAGGCTAGTGATTTGCATTTTATTAATGTAGAAAAGTATATAGACTTTATAGTGTTACAGTAGGAAATTCTACCATATTATAGAAAAGTGTCACAATATATTATAAAAAAAATGTAAAAAAATGTGCTATTTTTTACTTGATTATGATAAAAAATAGAAGTATTATAGTGATGAAGAGATTGGGGGAGGAAGCGAAAGAAAGAGCTTTTGCTTGCCTCTCCTTTTTGCGGTAATTTTACCGGCTTCAAGAAAGGAGATGAAGAGGGAATGGAGTCAATTGCGACCACACTAATGGAAGAACTGGAATGTGAGACTGTCTTCACGATTCCGATATTTGGAGGTATTCCCATTGCAGAGTCCGTAGTGGTTACCTGGATCATCATGGCGGTTCTTGTAGTCCTTTCGATTTTTCTTACAAGAAATCTTAAGGTAGAGAATGCAAGTAAGAGACAGCTCGTAGTTGAGTATTGTGTGACATGGTTACAGAATCTGGTCAAAGGAATGGTAGGCGAAGAAGGTATACGTTATGTACCTTATCTGGCAACAGTTATCGTTTACATAGGCTTTGCCAA
>JBJEMQ010000006.1:1355-3649 GCA_051879755.1 Coprococcus sp.
CACTGATTTTACCAATCCCATTCAGCCTGTATTTTGATATCTTTGATGGATTAATTCAGGCGTATGTATTTGTATTTCTTACATCACTATTTATCAAAGAAGCTGCTGAGACTACATAATGTGAATTAATTCTCAGTAGAAAAAAGAAGAAAAAAGGAGAAACAGATTATGAACACAATGATCGCTATTGGAGCAGCTATTGCAGTATTAACAGGTATTGGAGCAGGTATAGGTATAGGTCTTGCAACAAGTAAGGCTATGGATGCAGTTGCCAGACAGCCGGAGGCAGACGGTAAGATTTCTAAGCTTTTGATTTTAGGTTGTGCACTTGCAGAGGCAACAGCAATTTATGGTTTCGTTATCGCTATTTTGATTATTTTACTTTTAAAATAGGAATCAGCCCCAGAAAGGTAGGAATAGATTATGCTTAGATTAGATATCAATCTGGTCTTCACAATCATCAACTTATTGATCCTCTATTTTCTGTTGCAGAAATTCTTATTTAAGCCGGTAAATAATATACTGGCACAGAGGGAAGAGGCAATCAAGAAACAGTTTGAGGAAGCTAATCAAGCCAAAAGCGAGGCTAATGAGCTTAAAGCACAGTATGAGAACTCAATAGCCGCTGCAAAAGAAGATTCTGCCAAGATAGTATCAGAGGCTAAGACAAAGGCAAGAGATGAATATGACAGAATCGTAAATGAGGCTGATGCAGAAGCGGCCAGAAGACGGGAAGAGGCACAGAAGAAGCTTGCTGAGGATAAGAGCAGATATATTAAAAATATGGAAGCTGAGTTTGGTGACCTTGTAATAGCAGCCGCTGAGAAGGTAGTTGGAGAAAACGTAAATCCTGAGAGCAGCCGCAAATTATATGATGAATTTTTAGTAGAAATGGGTGAAACGAAATGACACAGACAGTAATGGATTATGAAAAGGAAATGGAAAAGCTGTCTGTATCAGCAGATGACGTCAGACAGACAGCTGAGGTTATTAAGACTTTACCACAGATTATGACAGATATGGAGGATCCAACTTTTGAGTTGGAGAAGAAACATCGTATGATTGACATGGTGTTCCCTGCTCAGATTACGGATTTCCTTAAACTGTTATGTGATAAGAAGGACTTTGGACTTTTATCACAGATCGTAGAGGCTTATGAGGAGGAACGCAGAAAAGAACAGGCGATTGACTGCATTAAGGTTACGATTACTTATGTAGTACCTCCTACAGATGAACAGTTGGAGAAAATAGAAACCTTCGTTAAGGATAAGTATCATGCACTTACTATTGATACAAGCATGCAGGAAGATAAGAACCTTTTAGGTGGTTTTATCATTCGTGCAGGTAATGACGAATATGACTGGAGTATGCGTGGAAGATTACAGAAGATTAAGCAGGATATGGCTGGTAATTCTGCTGTAGCTGACAGCATGGAAGGCATTATTACTATATTAAAGACGGAGATTGAACAATCTGCATTTGATACAGAGAAGCGTGTTGTAGGTAATGTTACATGGGTTGGTGACGGTATTGTCACAGTCAAAGGCATTGAGCATGCTATGTACGGTGAAATTGTTATTTTTGATAACGGTGTTAAGGGTATGGTACAGGATATCAGAAAGAATGAAATCGGTGTTATTCTGTTCGGACGTGATACCGGAATCAAGGAAGGAACCTGCGTAATCAGAAGTGGAAAGAGAGCAGGTATTCCTGTAGGTGATGATTTCTGCGGAAGAGTTATTGATGCTTTGGGAGCTCCTATTGATGGTAAGGGCGAGATTCCTTCCACAGATTACAGACCAATTGAAAACGATGCACCAAGTATTGTAGAAAGAAAGTCTGTAAATGTACCTATGGAGACAGGTATCCTTGCAATCGATTCAATGTTCCCTATCGGACGTGGACAGCGTGAGTTGATCATCGGTGACCGTCAGACAGGTAAGACACAGATTGCGATAGATACAATCTTGAATCAAAAAGGCGGAGATGTTATCTGTATTTACGTTGCAATTGGACAGAAACGTTCTACAGTAGCTTCTCTTGTTGAAAAACTGCAGAAAGCAGGTGCTATGGAGTATACAGTTGTAGTATCCGCTACAGCGTCCGAGCTTGCACCATTGCAGTATATTGCACCTTATTCAGGCTGTGCTATCGGCGAATACTTCCTGAATCAGGGAAAGGACGTGCTTTGCGTTTACGACGACCTTTCAAAGCACGCCGTTGCATACAGAACACTTTCACTGCTGCTTAAACGTCCGCCGGGACGTGAGGCTTATCCGGGAGACGTATTCTAT
>JBJEMQ010000007.1:0-3640 GCA_051879755.1 Coprococcus sp.
AAGAGGAAATCCAACAGTAGAAACAGAGGTAATATTGTCATGTGGCTGCAAGGGGAGAGCCATTGTACCTTCAGGTGCATCGACGGGGCAATATGAGGCTCATGAGCTTAGAGATGGTGAAAAGAGATATTTTGGAAATGGTGTAACTGCTGCCGTCAATAATGTAAACAGCAGAATAGCTGATAGAATAATAGGAATGAATGTAACAAAACAGGTGGAAATTGACAGAATAATGATTGAAGCTGACGGAACAGAGAATAAATCCAGATATGGTGCAAATGCTATGCTCAGTGTATCACTTGCCTGTGCAAAGGCTGCTGCAAATGCTCTTGGAATGCCATTATACAGATATATAGGAGGTCTTAATGCTAAAGTTCTTCCTATACCTATGATGAATATTTTGAATGGCGGAAAGCACGCAGATAATACAGTTGATTTTCAGGAATTTATGATTGCTCCTGTTGGGGCGGAATCTTTTAAAGAAGCCATGCAGATAGCATGTGAGGTATATCATACATTAAAGATAGAATTAAATATCAGAGGATTATCTACAGGTGTAGGTGATGAGGGAGGGTTTGCTCCAAACCTTGCAACGGTATATGATGTGTTGGATCTTTTAGTACTGGCCATAACAAAGGCAGGATATAAACCCGGACAGGATGTAAAGATTGCTATTGATGCCGCATCATCAGAGCTTTATGATGTTGCTACCATGAAATATGTCTTTGAGGGTGAGTCAAAGATGTCGGGAAAAGAAGTAAAAAGAAATGCTGAAGAAATGGTTCAGTTATATGAGGATTTGGTAGAGAAATATCCAATATACTCAATCGAAGATGGCCTGGATGAAAATGATATGAATGGATGGAAGGTCCTTACTTATAGACTCGGAGATAAGCTTCAGCTTGTAGGGGATGATTTATTTGTTACAAATACAAAACGTCTTGGCGATGGTATAAACAGTAATATTGCAAATTCCATATTAATTAAAGTGAATCAGATTGGTACACTTACAGAAGCTATAGATGCTGTTGAGATGGCTCATAAAGCAGGATATACAGCAGTTATATCACATCGTTCAGGAGAGACAGAGGATGCGTTTATTGCAGATCTTGCCGTTGCATTAAATGCAGGACAGATAAAAACAGGCGCACCATCCCGAAGTGAGAGAACTGCAAAGTATAACCAGCTTCTGCGTATTGAAGAAGAGTTATATAAAAATGCTGTTTACGGATATAGAAAAATGTAGTATGATAGACAAGTATTAAAAAGCGGGGAGCTTGCTGCAGCAGGCTGAGAGTAGATGATGTACATCTTGACCCATAACCTGATTTGGATAATGCCAACGTAGGGATATATTGAATACTCTATTTGTGGTTATGCTTTTTTAGTATAACCGCATTTTTTACATGAGGCTTTTATCCATTTCTGTTTCAAAAGAAGGAGAAAACGGAGGAAAGAAAGATGATTAAGAAATGTCTTGAAAACGTAAGAAAGAGTGTACCATTGGTACACAACATTACAAATTATGTAACTGTAAATGATGTGGCAAATGTACTATTAGCTTGTGGCGGAAGTCCTATTATGTCTGATGACAGGGATGATGTAGAAGATATAACAAGTATTTGTGGCGGTTTAAATATTAATATAGGTACATTGAATAGTAATACGATACCTTCCATGTTTCTTGCGGGAAAAAAGGCGAATGAATTAGGTCATATTGTATTGCTTGACCCGGTAGGGGCAGGCGCAAGCAGGCTTCGTACGGATACAGCGCTCAGACTTTTAGAAGAAGTAAAATTTGATGTTATAAGAGGAAATATTTCCGAGATTAAAACTATTGCATCAGGGTCAGGAAGTACAAAAGGAGTAGATGCAGATGTTGCAGATGCCATTACTGATGATAATCTGGATGATTCGATAGAATATATAAAAAAACTTTCAAAAAATACAGGCAGTATAATAGCAGTAACAGGCGCAATAGACCTTGTATGTGATGCAGAGAAGTGTTATGTAATAAGAAACGGACGTCCTGAGATGGGTAGGATAACGGGTACAGGCTGCCAGCTTTCAGGTATGATGACAGCATTTTTAGTAGCAAATCCTGACAATAAGCTTGAAGCGGCAGCAGCAGCAGTTATATTAATGGGAGTAGCAGGTGAAATTGGCTATCAGAATATGAAGCAGGGCGAAGGAAATGCTACATACAGAAACAGAATAATAGATGCAATATATAACATGGATGGTACAGTTCTTGAGTCATCTGCAAAATACGAGGTGAGATAAAGTGGAAAAGAAAGATTTACTGTTATATGCGGTAACTGACAGATATTGGTTAAATGGTGATACATTATATAATCATGTAAAACTGGCACTGGAAGGTGGAGCAACTTTTATACAGCTTCGTGAGAAGAATATGGACAAGAACAGCTTTATTGCCGAGGCAAGAGAGATACAGCAGTTATGCAGGGAATATCATGTACCATTCGTTATCAATGATGAGGTAGACATTGCAAATAAAATAGATGCTGACGGTGTTCATGTAGGACAAAGTGACATGGAGGCCGGGGATGTGAGAAGACTTATTGGCCCGGATAAAATACTGGGAGTATCTGCGCAAACTGTAGAACAGGCTCTAAGAGCAGAACAAAATGGTGCTGATTATCTGGGCGTTGGAGCAGTATTCCCGACAAGTTCAAAGGATGACGCTGATGATGTAAGCAGAGAGACACTGAAAGCTATATGTGATGCTGTTTCCATACCTGTTATAGCAATAGGTGGCATAACAGAGAATAATGTGTGTGAACTTGAGGGAAGCGGTATATCCGGAATAGCTGTTATTAGTGCTATATTTGGGCAGAAAGATATAAAAAAGGCAACAGAGCTTCTTAAAGAAAAGACATTGAAGATGGTGAATAGCCGACATGAATAAAATATCAGGTGTAATATTTGATGTAGATGGGACTCTGCTTGATTCTATGCCTATGTGGGAGCATGCAGGAGAGATATATTTATCAAAAACAGGTATCACTCCTGAGCCGAATCTCGGTGATAAGCTTTTTACCATGACTATGTGTGAAGGTGCAGAATATATAAAGAGTACATATAATCTTGATTTATCAGTTAATGAGATAATATCAGGCATCAACGATACAATAAGTCATTTTTATAAAGAGGAAGTGCAGCCTAAAATAGGTGCTATAGAGCTTATAGAGACGCTGAAGCTGCATAATATTCCTATGACAATAGCTACTGCTACAGATATCTGTCACATAGAAGCAGCATTTAACAGATTGGGAATTATGGATTGCTTTACAAAAATTAATACATGTTCAGATATGGGAATGGGCAAAGACACACCTGATATATATATCGATTGTGCCAAAGCAATGAATTCAGATATAGAAAATACATGGGTATTTGAAGATGCTTATCATGCAGCAATGACAGCATATAAATCGGGATTTAAAGTAGTAGGGATATATGATAAGTCAAGTGCAGCATATCATTCAAAATTACAAAAAAACAGTCATATGTGTTTTGAATATATTCCCGGTTATAATACATTAATCTCTACATCCATAAAGGAGGATATATGAAAACAGCACTTACGATAGCAGGAAGTGATTCCAGTGGTGGAGCC
>JBJEMQ010000008.1:0-3638 GCA_051879755.1 Coprococcus sp.
TTCCACTTACACTATTCTCCCCAGCAAAGCTGGGGGATTGGGTTTTTCATTCAAACAAGCAAAAGAATGTTTTAATCAAATTTACACTTTTTCATTTTTTCTGTTTTTTCCCCAGGCATTGTTCCATATATAATAGTAATATCCATATCCTTTGTCGCTGAATATATTGCTGGATATACCAAATTAGTCTTTTCTTCTTTTTGCACACCTGCTCTCCAATTCTCCTTCATCTGTGCAACAGAAACAATAAAAGCAAGTACACCGAACATTGTTATTACAACTCCTGTCAACCGCAACGCAATATGTGCTGTTCTCGAATAAAACATAATACTGATAATCTGTATTGCAGGAAGCGAATATGTAGCTATTTTAAGAGTTACTTCTATAAATTTGACAAATCCCTCTTTCCCTTTTCCTAATTGGTCTGTCTTTATGCCTTGCTTTTTCTGACTAATCAGCTTTGCAAAATAGCAGATGTAGAACACTGCCATCAGTGAAATTGTAACCATTTTTATTATCATTGTGTTCCTCCATCAAATCTATATTTAGTGTTCCAGATTGGTTCGCCCATGCGGACATATATGTCTGTGGTATCAGATGATGATACTTAGTTTGTGTTTCTTCCACTAATTTTCCCCCATTCTAATTATCGTTATATCCGTTCTTGATGGTATCCAAGCACTTCTTCCAGTATTGTTCACGCTCCAGTATTTTTATCGGATCATATGATAAACCGAAATACTCAAGCAATGTGTATGTAAAATACTTTTCAAAATACTCCGGTCCTTTCTGCTCATACAGAGCAATCAGTTTTTTATTTCCGCCATGTTTGGAATCCAGGTAGTTACCCCATCTTTGTGCAACTCCTCCTTCTCCTGTAGCAGAGCCTATATAAAGTTTTCCAGTGTGAGTGTCTGTCAGACAATACACTCCGGTTATCTTTTTTAATGCCTCATAATATGTAGGCATTATTTTCCCGTTAAAAATATCAGCCAGACGGTTATATGGCAGATGGACTCTGTCATAACCTTCAAAGTTCTCGCCACTATATAAGCATGGCAGTATTTCTTTTACAGTTGCCTGTTCAAGATACTTACTGAGGTTAAATACATATCTTGAGAAAGTGTTGCCTTTCTTACATTTGATAACCAGCCTGCCAAACAACGGCATAAATCTCTCCAGTACATTTGCAGTCGCCCACTCATCAGCAGGAACATCCACAATTTCTGCTGCCGAAATCAGCAACCATTCATCATCAGTCATTCGTGCAAAACTGAATACCCACTGTCCGGGATAAAAATTACGCTGTTTTCCATACCATCCCCAATAAGAACAATCGGCACAAGTGCCGGACATTTTTTCAGCCTCACTGTGTTTGAGCCATCTGTCAAGAAATGGCTGTCCACCACTTCCGGCTTGCATATTAAATTCAATTTTACTGTTTTGAATCTCTTCCTTTGTAAGATTCAAAACAGTATTCAATGACAAATCCATAATCACACCTCACATGTCACTTTTTATGATTTTCAATCCATTTAAGCAAATAAGGTCTATCATTATTACCACCCTTCTTTTCAAACCATTCACAGCACATACGGTAACATTTTCCATTGATTTCTATAGGCTTGGCATAATAATGAAGAGGTGTATCTGCTTCGATAGCTAATCTTAAAAGTGGATACTGTAAATCAAAGTGCTGCTTACTGTATTCTACAGTCTGCATGGCTACAATTTCCTCATCCGATGCACAACCATCACACAACATCCTTCCAAGCACCTTTTGAGCAAGCTGTCCTATTTTTAATTCTTGATAAACATCCTCATCTGCATAATCATATTCTATCTGATCTGCCTTAGTAGCAGATGTGTCAGTCCTTGTTCTTTTTCCCGTGTCTTTCACATCAGAAAACATTTTGTACATCTGATAACTGCGTAAGAACAATTCAGAAGTATCTGCAACTCCATCACTTACCAACAGAATGGGTTTCAGCACCAGATTATTATACTCTTCGTTTGCAATGACACGAAAAGTAAAATCATAACCATTGTTTGCAAACAACTTGTTCATTTCTTCCACGCAAGGCATGAGATCAGAAAGAACTGCCGGATTGATTTTCGGTGATGCGAAAATAATCTCAGCCTCTCTGGTAGACAAGTATCCGTGTAGACAAAAGGCGGTTCTTGCACATTTTTCAAGTACCTTCATAACCGTAGTGCCCCGACTTCCATAGTTTAGTCCAGCCTCATGAAATGCAACATCAACAGCATAATACTTGGTATCGTTCGGCTGAATGGATATTCCCAACACATCACATTCACCTTGCTGCAGTAGCTGTGATAAAGACGTATTCTGTTTAAAAATCGCATAACCATATTTCTCCGAATAATGTTCATTCACTAATGCCATCATTTCTTCCAAAACTTCAGAATTGGATAATTGCCATTGTGATGACACCTTCCAGTTTGTTTGCACTATTTGACACTCTTTTACATGACGTAACCATGAATAAAATAATGATTCACCCATTTCTATTTTCATATTTGTCTCCAATCATGTTTTTATCGTATACTCCAAAGAATGCTGTCAATCTTCTTTATTTTTGATATCTCTTTGTAATCAGGCAACACCCGGTCAAACTCACTGATACATTCTTGGCCTTTTTCTGTTTCCAAAAAATCGGCATACCACTTTTCCATATCAGCATAAAGCATAACTGCATTCTTCAATTTTTCTTCCTTCGTTGCTCCCGTCAGCTGCATATTCAGATTCTGAACAACGTAGCGATCCCATATCGGCATTTCCGGAAGTATCGTTGCAAGCATTTTACTCGAAAAAGACGGCTCGATATTTCCAGTACATTCATAAAGGTATGTAATAATGTTTTCAAAGGTTGGCTTTCCATTCTTAACACTTTCAAAATACTCATAATAAGATTTTATAGCCATTATCAGCTTATGTATCACTTGCTTTGCTCTTGGTTATACCGTTGGTTCTAAGAGCAATGATAAGGCACAAAAATAACCGCCCTATTCTGAGAAAACTTGGCGGTCATTTTTGATCTTCAATATCAGGCTAACCGTCTATCGGTAGCACTTCTTTGATATTATACTAACACCTAACCGCTTTTATGTCAAACACATATTCTATTTTCGATTTTTGGCGTACAGTCCTATACCTCTCCGCATACAAAATTTTATAAAAATAACCTTTCAACATACCTATCTAATAAGTACGCCAAAAGGCTAATCAGCATTAAATCATTTTTCAATTTTTAACTTCATGCACATATTTTTCAAGCAAATTTTGTAGATATGTTACCTACAAAACCGCCCT
Organism: Coprococcus sp.; assembly: GCA_051879755.1. Taxonomy (GTDB): domain Bacteria; phylum Bacillota; class Clostridia; order Lachnospirales; family Lachnospiraceae; genus Coprococcus. The sequence continues at coordinate 3,335 of JBJEMQ010000008.1, forward strand.
TAAACCCACTTAAACTGGGCATTTCTTAGAAAGCAAGCAGACCGTCTCAGCGGTTCGCTGTTTCCGCTCTGCCTTCGCACTCTGTGCTCGTCAATCGCGGACAGCTTTGTGTTTCTATAATTTTTTTGCACCCCTAACAAAATATACAATTTTGTTTTTACACCCTGATAGCAATATGGCAGTCTCATATCTCACCGTATATGCGAACAAAACTATATTTCAACTAGCACCTTCCACTTACCATTTCGTTTGCCATTTTCACGAATTATCAAACCTTTTTCTTGCATTTCAACGGTTCTCGTTT
>JBJEMQ010000009.1:0-3619 GCA_051879755.1 Coprococcus sp.
ATCTCTGAGCCTTCAATAGCAGGAACCTCAATATATTCCTTAAACTTTACAGATGATGCCTCCTCCTGACCAAGCAATTTAATAGGCATGGTAATATTAAAACTCATCTCTGCTTCTACCTTAGCATATATCCCATACGTTATATACTTCACATCTACGTTAATATTATTTGCTTTCATATCAGAGAAAAGTCCAGTTCCCATAGCATCTATTTTTTTCTCTGTATCATCTTCAATTTCATCCCCCACTCCTGAAAAATTCAGATATCTGTAGGGTTTAAAATCATTACTCCTATTTATAGAGCCAAAGCTACCATTTTCCTTATAATATGCAAGCATCGGATTAGACTGTTCTGCTGCATATTCTATAATATAATTATTAAATATGGCCTGCGCCTTACTTCTTTGGTAATAAAGGTTTCCCACAAACAAAAGAAAGATAACAACTAAAAAAGTTACAGGAAATACAATAGTTGCTTCTACTACCAATGATCCTCTGTCATTTCTACTATTTTCTTTCATCACACCACCACTTTTTCTTTTATCTGCCCCCCATTTAACCTGCGCCCGGTCTTATAATGCCGGACACAGGCCGCACCTTTGAGTTTAACTATCTTAGATAGCATTATTAGCTTTTTCACCTATTTTTTTAAGGAGATCTTCTACTATCTTTGTAATCTTATCCTTGAATAAAAGTGCCAATACAACCGCTATACCTATAAGTATTACAATTGACACTACATTTACATCACCATTTTCCTTAGTGATGAATTCATTTAATTTCTCCTTAGCTTTAAAGCCAATGTACTGTGCTTTTGAGATTACTTTGATGGATAATTCATCAATGCACTCTTCCATCTTGCATCCTCCTTCCTCTTGATAAAAATATATATGTGTTATATGTATTTAAACCCCGATATTTGCAAATATCGGTATCAATACCATAATTAATACTCCGGCAAACATTATCATCATCGGCACAAGTAATTTACTTGCTGCCTTTTCACCATCTCGCATTGCTATATTCTTTTTAAGTCTCCAAGACTCAGCAGACTGTTCTTGAAGCATCTTTACAAGCTCTTTATTTCCTTTTTCAAGTCCCTGCACCATAGTTGAAACCGCTTTTTTTACTTCTGCAAGTACGCACCTTGTACCAAAGCTTTGCATTGCATCTACCTCAGACATACCATTGTGCATTTCTTCTACTGAACGTTGCATTTCCTGATATATAATTGTATCTCCATTATATGCAACTTTCTCCCACGCTTCGCGAAGTATCATACCCGCATTTGTCAAAAGTGCCAGTTTGGATATAACCTCTGAAAAGTCCCTCAGCATCTCTTCCTCTCTTTTGGATATTTTTTCGCTCATCATAGTTCCGAAATAGTAATATGCGGTAAAAGCAAATATACAAAATACTAAGAGTATACCTATTTCCGATGTAAAGCCATATAATATAAAACCTAGAAGAAGCAAAGTAAATGACAACGTCAGTTTTTGTGCATATGATAATCTAACATAATATTCCGCATACTTTTTATCATATAAAATAGCTGCACTCTGTCTGAGTTTTCTATCTTGTTTCCTTTTATACTGGTAATGTATTGTTTCCATAATTGCATATCCCAAAAAATACAATTCTTTAAGCGGATATTCTTTCTCGTTTAAGTTATCAAACAACTCAGCATACTTTTTCCCTTTAAAATAGAAGAATAACCATATAACAAGAAGTACACCGGAAATTGAAAATACAACTATATTTGTTACTGTCAGCATATAAATTCTCCTTCCTATAGCTTTATATCAAGAATTTTTCTTCCTATGTAATATGCCGCCACAAAACATATAATACCAAGTGTAGTTGCTATTACGCCTGCTGCTGTTGTATAGTTATCGCCAAAATCCGGACTCATCATTTTTATTACGCCTATGAGTGCTATCGGCATAACCACCATCATATTCTGCTCCATTTTGTTTGATGCCACCATGGTTTCTATATCTTCCATAATGCTCATCTTGTCACTTAATATTGCATGAGTATTATTTATAACATCTCTAAGATTTCCACCTTTTCTGTAACAAATATCATATACATTTGCGAAGCTTCTTATATCATCTATTCCACTTCTTTCCCCAAAATCCAAAAGCATTGTTTCAATGTCTATATTGTTCCTGTTTGCTATAAGTAATACGTTCAGTTCCTGCAATATAAAAGCACTTTCATCATACTGAACTTTCAAATCTCTATAAGCTGATTCAAAGGAATCAATAGCATTGTTTCCTGCACCAAGTGATGTATTTACTGACTCCAGCATACTTCTAAATTGTTCCTTGAGTTGACTTTGATTTTTTACTATTATGCTCTTTGTTCTAATCGGAATGAACATTTTTCCTGCAATAATACCTACCACTACCATAAAAACAATATTACTAATCCATGTAGCCATAGTTGCATTACCATATTCATCCTTGAAAAGCCCACCATAAAACAAGTATGCAACAGCCGCGCCTATTACAAATGCAACAAGAAATGTAACTATGGTCTCTGCAACACTCATGTGATATACCTTATAATTCATAACAGGTATTTGTACTCTGGACATATAATACTGTGGTTCTTCTATTTTCCTTTGCTTCTTTTTATCACTCATAACCTTATATTTCTTCCCTTATTCCAGTAAGCTGCAATTTAAATATATTCTGCATCTTGTTCTCTGTACGTTTCAATCTCCCCGACACCTTGTCAAGTGTAGACTTTTCATCTTCTTCAAAAACATACAGAGGATTAAGTTTTATCTCTCCATTCTCCATACCAAGTACTTCTGTTATTTCCATAGTTTTTCTGCTTTTATCCCTCAGTCTGGACAAATGTATTATTATGTCTATAGCCGAAGATATCTGTTGTCTTATAGCTTCAAGTGGAAGACCCTCTGCTCCTTGTAGTACCATTGTTTCAAGACGTGAGAGCATATCATGAGTTGAATTGGCATGTCCTGTAGATAAACTTCCATCATGTCCTGTATTCATTGCTTGAAGCATATCAAGTGCCTCACCACCACGAACCTCACCGACTACAATTCTCTCTGGTCTCATTCTTAGCGATGATTTTATAAGATCTCTTATTGTTATTTCTCCTGCACCTGATGCATTCGCATTTCTTGTCTCCAGACTGACCAAATTATCTACTCCAACTATTTGCAACTCTGCTGAATCTTCTATAGTAATTACACGTTCGTCTTTGGGTATATAATTTGATAAAGCATTTAAGAATGTTGTTTTACCTGAACCTGTTCCACCACATATAAATATGTTATATTTCGCTTTCACAAGCAGCTCCAACTTATGGGCAATCTCTTCAGTAATAGATCCATAACTTATAAGTTTTTCTATAGTCATAGGTTCTTTTGAAAATTTTCTTATTGTTACTGTTGGACCGCATAAAGCTATAGGCGGCAATACTACATTCACTCGGGACCCATCTTTAAGACGTGTATCTACTATGGGATTTGCCTGATTAACCTCCCTGCCTGCCATACCCACTATTCTCTGTATAATATCTTCAAGTCTTCTATCCGTTTCAAAAAATTTGTTCAACCGCTTTACTCTGCCGTTTTGTTCTA
>JBJEMQ010000010.1:0-16641 GCA_051879755.1 Coprococcus sp.
GAGATAGATCCTGAGACAGGATACAGCAGAGAAGGTGAGCTTTTTGCAAGAGGTTCATTTGTTGCTATGGGGTACTATGGCAATAAGGAGAAGACTGATGCAGCATTTGTGCAGAATCCATTAAATGATAAGTATCCTGAGCTTGTATATAAGACAGGAGACTTAGTTAAATATAACAAATATGGAGAACTTGTATATATAACAAGGAAGGATTTCCAGATAAAGCATATGGGATACAGGATTGAGCTTGGTGAGGTTGAAGCCGCTGCAGGAGCTTTAGAGGGAATAAAGGCCTGTGCTGCCGTATTCGATGCTCAGAAGGATAGAATTGTATTTGTATATGAAGGAAAAAAATACGATGACAAGGAGATTATTGACGGAATAGGAAAGCGGGTTCCGCATTATATGCTTCCAAATGTAATCGTAAGAATAAAGAGTATGCCACATAACCAGAATGGTAAGATAGACAGAAAATGGTTGCAGGCAAATTATGAGACAATATAGTAAATATAAATATTTTTAAACAAGGAGAAAGAAAATGGAAGAATTATTGGAGATTATGAGTGAAGTAAAGCCGGGAGTAACTTTTGAAGGTGATGACGATTTAATAGGTCATGGATTGTTGGATTCTATAGCTATTGTTACATTAGTTGGTGAATTGTGTGATGCGTTTGATATAGAAATATCACCTGTTGATGTAGTACCTGAGAATTTTAAGACAGTAGAAGCAATATATGCTCTTATAACCAGATTACAGGAAGATTAAATAAATACATATACAGAGGTAAAGGTAAATGGGTTATACATCATTTGCATATCTGGGTATGCTGGCAGCATCATTCATATTTTATATGATTGTGCCATTGAAACACAGGTGGAAGGTGCTGCTTTTATTTAGTTATGCTTTTTATTTCATAAATTCGGGAAAATATATAATATTTATTCTCTTAAGTACGTTTTCCATTTATTTGGCCGGGCTGATGTTGAATAAGATAGACGATGGTTTTGCCATGGCTAAAAAGGGAATTCCGAAGGAAAGCAAGAAGGATTATAAGGCTGTTATTGCATGGCAGAAAAAATGTGTATGTGTTATAACAGTACTGCTTAATCTTGGTATTCTTGTTTTTCTGAAGTATTTTAATTTCCTTGGTGGTTCAATAAACAGTCTGCTGAAGCTGCTGCATCTGAATCCGTCTGTACCGGTGCTTAAACTGATGCTGCCGCTTGGTATATCTTTCTATACTATGTCAGCTATAAGCTATGTTGTAGATGTATATCGTGGAAAGTACAGAGCTTCGGAAAATCTTGGAAAAGTAGCATTATTTCTTGCGTTTTTCCCACATATAGTTGAAGGCCCTATAGGGCGGTTTGATTTGCTTGCAGACCAGTTGTATGAGGGACACAAGTTTGACTATAACAATATGACAATGGGTCTTCAGCTTGTATTCTGGGGACTTTTCAAGAAGTTTGTTCTGGCAGACAGAGCAAATATGATGGTAACTACAATATTTAAAAACTATGCGGATTATAGTGGCGTATATGTGGTGGTTGCCATGCTGCTTTATACATTACTTCTTTATGCAGAATTTTCAGGTTGCATGGACCTTGTTATGGGAAGTGCCCAGATGTTTGGCATAACAATGTCGAAGAACTTTGAAAGGCCGTTTATATCAAAAACGGTAAGTGAGTTCTGGAGAAGATGGCATATGACTCTTGGTTCATGGTTCAGGGATTATGTATTTTATTCTGTATCGTTGTCCAAGACTTTTATGAAATTTTCAAAGAAGGTTAAGGAGAAGTTCAGCCCATATCTGGGAAGCATTATTCCTGCGGCTGTAGCAATGTTTGCTGTATGGTTTTCAACAGGTATATGGCATGGAGCCAGTTGGAAATATGTGGCTTATGGATTGTATTACTATATTATAATGTTGATAGGAATGCTTATAGAACCGGCAACTGTTAAGATGTGTGAAAAATTGCATATTAACAGAAAATGCATAGGGTATAGAATATTTCAGATGGTAAGAACTTTTATCTTTGTAAATATTGGTATGATGATGTTCAGAGCTGATACATTTGGAGCATTTCTTCATATGCTGGGTTCTATATTTACAGACTTTTCATTTGCACCATTTGCAGATGGAACTATTTATGAACTGGGCTGTGATATGAAAGATTTCATAGTGCTGATAGTTGGTGTAATAATCATGCTGTTGGTAGGTCTTTATGAGGAAAAGGGACATTCAGTCCGTGAGACTATAGCAAGACAGAATATAGTTGTAAGATGGATTTGCTACTATGCACTTATATTTGCAGTACTGGTTTTTGGTGCATATGGTCATGGATATCAGGCAACAGGATTTATATATGCACAGTTCTAGGAGTGTAACAGATATGGAAGAAAAAAAGAACAGAAAAATTACAGTCATAAGATTAGTAAAGGTCATAGTATTCTTTCTTGGATTTGTAGGTATAGCTGCAATTATATCTTATATGGTTGTACCAAAGAAAAGTGACCCGGAAAGTGGAATAGCGTATCCAAGTGCCAGAGGATTTTATGGTGAACCTGAGAATACCATAGATATAGTAGTCTTGGGAAATAGTGGAGCTTACAGTGGATTTTCTCCAATGGAGCTGTGGCACAGACATGGTTATACTTCTTATGTAGCATCAGAGGGTAATCAGAATCTGGGACAATCTATTATTATTTTTAATGAGCTGCTTGAAAATCATAAGCCGAAGCTTCTTATAGTAGATGTAGACTGCTTCTGGCAGACAAAAAATGAAGTGCAAAGAATTGAATATACATTAAAGGCATATCTGTATAGATATTTTCCTATGTTTAAGTATCATGACAGGTGGAAAACTGCTACTATGGATGAACTTTTTGCGAAGAAGGATTATAACTACAGAACTTCTACAAAAGGACAGTTCTTTTCACGTGATGCACAACCTGCAAAAAAACCGTTTGTTATGGAAGAAACGGATGAGATTGAAGAAGTGCCTTTGTCATCAGTTGTATCAATGAACAAGCTTCTTAAGATATGTGAGGAAAATGATATTGAAGTATTGTTGATAGATATACCAACAACACGTTCATGGAATTATGCGAAGCATAATGGTGTAGAAAAATATGCAAAGGAAAAAGGTTTGAATTTCATAGATTGCAGTTTCATAGAGGATGAGAAATGGGCAATAGACTGGGAGAAGGATTCCAGAGATGGTGGAAATCATTTGAACAGTTATGGTGCAAGAAAGATTACAGTATATCTGGGTAAATATCTTGCTGAAAACTATGACTTTGCAGATAAGCGTAATGATGAGGCATATGCTCAATGGGAAGCTGACTATCAGGAATATAAGGAATATATGCAAAAAGGCAGAAAAATAATAAAAAAATAGAGTATGTAAAATAAGGTCATCATTTGCAGGACAAATGATGACCTTTAATGTATAATGGTAATTGTATATGTAGTAACTTTGCTATTAAGGAGACAGGTATTATATGAATATTCTTGTAATAGGTGGCAGCTATTTTTATGGAAAAGCATTTGTGAAAATGGCAGCAGGAGAGCATGATGTAACAGTTTTTAACAGAGGAAACGTGTCAATTGAGAATGATAATGTAAAAGAGATAAAGGGAGACAGACATGACGGCCAGGCACTTGCCGGTTTAGATGGCAGTTTTGATGTAATAGTTGATTTTTGCGGTTACAATAAAGGCGATATAGAGTTCCTCATTTCCAATATGAAAAATCTACCGGAACAGTATATTTTTATAAGTACTGTAGATGTATATAAAAGAGGAATATCGGGATGCAAAAAGGAAAATACAGAGTATGAGGACAGGCTTGAAGCTGTTACAAGTGAAGTGGAAAAGATAGCATCTTACATAACAGGGAAGATAGAACTTGAAAAAGAACTTATACAGCTTGCAAAGGAAAAGGCATTTAATTATACAATATTAAGACCTGCTATATTATATGGTGAAGGTAATTATGCACCAAGAGAAAATCTTATTATAAGGTATATGAAGGAGGCACATATACTGCCTATGGTAGTAGGAGCAGAGGGAAATTTCCAAATGGTGTATGTTGAGGATGCGGCAAATGCTGTTCGTATCTGTCTGAAGAATGAGAGATGTTATAATCAATGCTATAATTTGTGTGGGGATGAAATCCTTACATATGACAGCTTTTATGAGGCTTTAAAAAAGGCTGTGGATGCAGAATATAAAGAAATACATATGAATGTGAAGTCGGCGATAGAACAGGGAGCACCAACGCCATTTCCATTAACAAAAGAAGAAACTGAGCTGTATTCAAACGAAAAGAGTAAATGTGAGTTGGGAATAAAATATACAAGTATTGCAGATGGTCTTAAGAAGACTGCTGTATAGATATAAAAAACGCAGGCGGATGTTTGTCGTAGCCTGCGTTTTTATAATGGTAAAGTATGATGGAGAGCCTGTTTGTGACAAGCTTTCCGTTATGTTTTTAAAGATCAAATATACTGTTTGCAACACTGGAAACTACACCTTTAGATGAGTTCGCTTTTGTATTTTCAGGGCCGTTCTTATTGGAACTTACTGTTCCGGCTAAGGTTGGAGCCATAAGTATCTTACCTGTGCCTCTATATACGTTGACAAAACCTTCACCGCTTAAACCTGAACCAACTAAAGATTTGGATGATTTCTCTACAGTGAACTGAAGAGATGAAGACCAGGCAATTGCCATATTTCCATCAATCTTTACTACATCATCCTGCAGCACAAATTCAAATAATTCTTCTCTTGGAACAGGACTTTCTAAGAGAGCGTAACCCTGACCGGACAGGCAGAGATTGAAAAGACCTTCGCCACCAAGTACAGCAGAGGATATGTTCTGTCTTTTTACTACATTTTCATTTAAGTTTGCATCACATGCAAGAAATAGTCCGTCATCCAAAACTATTCCTGAACCCCATGTACCTATATCTTCTACTATTAGATAATTGTATGTAGGCTCCAGCATAAGGTAACCTGAACCCTGATAAATCGGCTTTACGGCTGATTCGCCTGTTACGGCACCTTTTACCATTTTTCCAAGAAGATTACCAACGCCGCTTACTCCGGAATTCATTTCTATCGCACCTGACATCCATTGCATGGCACCAGCCTGAAGTTTAACTGCTGAATTGTTCAGAAAACAGAGAGCCTGACGTTTTCTGACATTCATCTTATCCATGAAATATGCAGTAGCAGCATAATAAGGCTTTACACTCATATCTTTCTGGTGTTCATAGATATAATACTGACCTGCCTGAGCGATACATTTCATATTTGGATTGTTAAATACGTTATTTAGTTGTATCATAAGCTTTACCCCTCCGTTAAGAATTATATATAAAAATTATAAAAATTAAATTGCAAAAAGTCAACATAATTAGATGATGCTCGAAAAATATGTAATTGATTTGCAACTAGGATATTCACTTGTATAAGAAAATGTTGTAGAATTGATATGTTTTTAAAGTGATATATTATATTAGGAGAAATTTAAAATGAAACATATTAAAGCACCGCGGCAAAATGGATTGAAGATAATAATTGTAGGATGTGGTAAGGTAGGGGCTGCTATATTGAAGCAGTTATGTAATGAAGGACATGATATTACTATTATAGATAAAAATCCTCAGAAGGTTTCTATGTATGCAAATCTTTATGATGTTATGGGCATCATAGGCAATGGCGCCAGCCATAGTGTCCAGATGGAGGCGGGAATAGAGAATACAGATCTGATTATATCTGTTACAGATTCAGATGAACTAAACATATTATGCTGTACTATAGCAAAGCAGGTTGGAGACTGTGCCGCAATAGCCAGAGTAAGAAATCCTGAGTATAGCAGGGAGGTTGGATATCTTCGTGAGAAACTGGGACTTACCATGATTATGAATCCGGAGCTTGCTACCGCAGCTGAGATTGCAAGAGTGTTATATCTTCCTACAGCTCTTGAGGTAAACTCATTTGCACATGGCGGAGCAGAAATGGTGAAATTCAAGATACCTGAGAAGAATCTTCTGGCAGGGATAAGTATAGCGGAGCTTGGTAAGCATCTGTCATTTAAAACAAATCCTATAAATATACTTATATGTGCTGTTGAAAGGGATGGTCAGGTATATATTCCATCCGGTGATTTTGTTATGCGGCCTTATGATGTTGTTTCATTTGTCAGTACACGTGATATGTCAAAGGCATTTATGGAATATATAGGTTTTAAAACAGCAAGAGTAAAAAATACTATGATAGTAGGCGGTGGAGACGTTGCATATTATCTTGCAAAACAGCTTATTAATATGGGAATTGAAGTAAAGATAATTGAACGAGATGAAACAAGGTGTGAGGAACTTAGTGTATTGCTGCCGAAGGCTGTTATTATCCACGGCGACGGAACAAATCAGGAGCTTCTTAAAGAGGAAGGTTTGGGATATGCGGAATCATTTGTTCCTCTTACAGGTATCGATGAAGAGAATATTCTTCTGACACTTCATGCAAAACAGCATTCGAATGCAAAGACTATAACAAAGATAAACAGAAGTAATTTTAAAGAAGTTATCAGTAACCTTGAGCTGGGCAGTGTTGTGTATCCAAGTAACATAACTGCTGAAACAATTATTGCATATGTAAGGGCTAAGAAAAATTCTGAAAGCAGTAATATAGAAACTCTTTATCATATGTTTGATTCGAGGGTGGAGGCTATAGAATTCAGAGTGGATGAAGCTTCAACTGTTACGGGTATACAGCTTAAAAATATGAAGCTTAAGAAAAATCTGCTTATTACATTTATAAACAGAAATGGTTCTATTATACTTCCGAGTGGTCAGGATGATATTATGGCAGGGGATACTGTAATGATAGTTACGACGCATACGGGATTTAAGGATATTACCGATATATTAAAAAAGTAGGTTGAGGGCGTTATGAACAGATCAATTATTCTATATATATTAGGACAAGTAATCAGACTAGAGGGGGCATTAATGCTGCTTCCATGGTTTGTTTCGCTTTATTACCATGAATCTGCCGGTATATATTTCCTTTTTGTAGCGGCTGGTTGTATATTGCTTGGAAGCCTGATTGTTTTGAGAAAACCGGCAAGTCATGTATTTTATTTAAAAGAAGGCTGTTTAGCTACAGCTCTTAGCTGGATAGCGCTTAGTATTTTCGGATGTCTGCCATTTGTGATTTCCGGTGAAATACCGTCCTTTACAAATGCACTATTTGAAACCATATCAGGACTTACAACTACAGGTGCAAGTGTATTAAATGATGTGGAATCGTTATCAAACTGCATGCTGTTTTGGAGAAGCTTTACTCACTGGATAGGTGGTATGGGTGTATTAGTATTTCTTCTGGCCATTATACCACTTAACGGAGGCTCACATATTAATATAATGAAGGCGGAAAGTCCGGGACCTTCTGTCGGCAAACTCGTTCCGAAGGTAAAGCATACTGCACGAATTTTGTATATTATTTATTTTTCACTTACAATTATAGAGATATTATTTCTTCTTGCAGGCGGAATGCCGTTTTTTGATGCTGTGTGTACAGGATTTGGTACAGCCGGAACAGGTGGATTTGGTATAAAAAATGATAGCTTGATGAGCTATTCGCCATATATACAATGGGTAGTAACAATATTTATGATTTTATTTGGCGTGAATTTTAATGCATACTATTTTATTATATTTGGAAATATTAAAAAGGCTCTTAGCATGGAGGAGGTAAGGTACTATTTTATTATTATCATTGCCTCTGTAGGTATTATATTCGTAAATTTGTTAGATACGGTGACAAAGGCAGCAGATGCCATCAGGCAGGCAGCATTTCAAGTAGCATCTATTATAACTACTACCGGATTTTCTACTGTCGATTTCAACCTGTGGTCGCAGACAAGTAAGACTGTTCTTGTTTTGCTTATGTTTATAGGTGCCTGTGCAGGAAGTACAGGTGGTGGAATTAAGGTTTCCAGATTTGTTGTTCTTATAAAGACAGTCGGAAAGGAATTAAATTCCTACATACATCCCAAAGGCGTGAGGAAGATTAAGATAGATGGCAAGCCTGTGGAACATGAGGTTGTAAGAGCTGTAAATGTATTTTTTATTACATTTATGATTATATTTACAGCTTCGGTATTTCTGATTTCTTTTGAGGGAAAGGATTTGGTGACAAACTTTACTGCTGTTGCAGCAACTATTAATAATATTGGCCCGGGGCTTGAGGTGGTAGGACCTACCCGGAATTTCGGAGCATTTGGCATATTTTCGAAATATGTTCTTATGTTTGACATGCTTGCAGGCCGATTGGAACTGTTTCCGCTTCTGTTGCTGTTCAATCCGAATATATGGAAAGAGGTATTCAGAAAAAGCAGTAAAAGAGTTATGAAGGCAACGAAAAAAAATGATAGAGAAGCTCGTGAATAATATAGAGCAGATAGAAAATTTCGGGGAATCATTTATGATTCCCTGTTTGCATATCAAAAAGTATATATGACTTAACAAATCTTACAAGAAAAGTAGTATATAAGTTTTTGATATTTAATCATGCTATAATCTATGTGAATTACGGATATATGCGGAATGGGAAAAGTTATATATGAAAGGTGGAAATAGAAATGGATGAAAATAAAAAGGTTTTAGTTGTAGATGATGAAGCAGATATAAGACAATTGCTTAATATATATTTAAAAAAGGGCGGATATGCCGTGCTTGAAGCGTCGAATGGACAGCAGGCTATAGATATGGTTAAAGAAAATACGGATGTGGACCTGGTTGTAATGGATATTATGATGCCTGGGATTTCGGGTATAGAAGCATGTAAGGCTATAAGAGAATTCTCTGCTGTACCTGTTATGTTTCTTACTGCAAAGACACAGGAACCGGTACAGGAACAGGCGTATGGAATGGGTGGAGATGATTTCCTTGGCAAGCCGTTTACTCAGGAGGAGTTTAACAGAAAGGTAAATGCTCTTATACGCAGATACAATGTATATAGGGGTAAGGAGGAAACTAATGCACAGAATCTTTCTGTAGGAAATATTTCCATAGATACTTATAAGAGAATCGTTACTAAAAATGACGAAGTTATAAAACTTACAGATAAGGAATATGCACTTTTAGCCTTCCTTGTAGAAAACAGAGGAAAATCATGGAGCCTTGAGGCGCTTTATGAAAATATATGGCAGGAAAAATATTTGCCTTCATCTTCAAATACTGTTATGGTACATGTATTAAGACTGAGACAAAAGATAGAAGACAATCCTGCCCAGCCGGAGATAATCAGAACAATATATGGAAAGGGATATCAAATTGACTAAACCCAGACGACTTACACTTGGCATTAAACTGCTTATAGTCATAATTGGCGGACTTGCAATTGCAACAAGCTTGTTTTTTTTGAATGCATATATTGTAGTTGCATATTTGCAGAATGTCTATTTAAGTGAAGAGAATGTTAAAGAACGAAATAGTGATTATATAGATAGTTTTGCTGACTATGTAAAAAGGAACAAGGTTGCCTCCTCGGATATGAAGTCTATTCTGTCATGGCAGGAACAGGAAGAAAATGTTTATATCCTCGTGTATGAGAATGAGGATATAATATTTGATTCAACTTGGTGGACAAACAGACCCAGCAGAAATTTCATGGACAGATTTGTTGTAAGAGATAAGAATACAGGTGATGTAGTCATATCTGAAACTGAAAAGAAGGAGATTCTGCGTCAGATTAAGCTGAAACGTGAAGAGGGGAACGCAAAGAATAATTCGAAAAATACTACAGAAACAACAGAAGAATATTCGGAAGAAGCAACTGAATCAGATTCTATAGAAGAGACAGAAAGTGTATCTACAGAGCAGAAAGTCAAAAATGAGTCTAAGAAAAGCGATGTAGATAAATTGCATGAGCCTTATTATATAGAAACTGAGGATAGTGAAACACATGAGACACAGCAGTATGGTTTTTATCCTATAAAATTTGCTGATGGTATATATGATGTATGTATACTTGACTATTCTGAATCAACGGTATATGGATATGGTCTTGCAGTAGCTTTTTTCATAAGCTGTATTATGATGGTAATGATTATAGTTATATATCATAGAAGAGAGATACGAAGAATCGTAAGACTGACAAATGAGGTTAAAAATATTGAATCCTATGACATAAATGGTGATATATCGCTTAAAGGAAGAGATGAGATAGCTGATTTGTCCGACAGTATCGACAGGATGAGAACTACAATTGTAGACCAGATGGGAAAAGAAAAGGCAGCATGGCAGGCAAACAGCGATCTTGTTACTTCCATGGCACATGATATAAGGACACCACTTACTGTGCTTGCAGGTTATCTTGATTTGATTAAGAATAAGGACTACAGTTCTGAGGAAGAATTATTGCAATATATAGAGATAAGCGCAGATAAGGCAGAGCAGCTACGTGATTTGTCTGATAAACTTTTCAGATATTTCTATGTATATACAAAAAGTGATGATACTCTTGAATTCGAAGAATTTGACGCGGCAGGTCTGTTTGACCAGCTTATTACTGAGTATGTAATTCTGCTTGAGGAGAAAGGTTTCAACTTTAAGATAGACACCGGAAAAAGGGATGCTATAATAAAAGTTGATATGCAGTATCTAAAACGGCTTACTGATAATATATTTACAAATGTAAGAAAATATGCAGACAAATCCAAGCCTGTATATATAATAAATTCTATTCATAAGGATAGAATTCATCTGAAGGTAAAAAATGAAATAAGTAAGGATAGGAATAATGCAGAGAGTACACGCATAGGTCTTCAGACTTGCGAAAAGATAGCAGAACAGTTAGGCGGAAGATTCTGGTCTGAAGGTAAAAACTCTGTTTTTACGGCACATCTGGAGTTGCCGGTTATAAAGTCAGATATTGCAAAGGAAGATGCGAAAAAAGAGAAAACGCATGAATAGACAATTGTATTCAGGTAATAATACATTATATGCATAGGGAGGTGTTAGCGTGAAAATATTATTCTATGATACTAAAAAATATGACAGGGATTCATTTGAAGAAATAGGAAAAGAATATCCGGATATAGAGGTGGACTATCTGGAAACAGACCTTTCAGTTCATACTGCAAAGCTGGCAAGGGATTATGATGCTGTATGTGCATTTGTCAGCTCTGATGTAGGAACTGCAGTTGTGGAGGCGTTGGCACAGGTGGGAATAAAGCTTATACTTATGAGGTGCGCAGGCTTTAACAATGTGGATGTAGAAAAGGCAAATGAGAAAGGCATAACGATACTTAGAGTTCCGGGATATTCACCTGAGGCTGTTGCAGAACATGCCATGGCACTGGCTCTTGCCGTAAATAGGCGAATACACAAGGGTTATATTAAGGTAAGAGAAAATAATTTCAGCCTTGTTGGTCTTACGGGACTGAATTTTTATCAGAAAACAGCAGGGATAATAGGAACAGGTAAGATAGGGGCTGCAATGTGCAGAATATGTGCAGGCTTTGGTATGAAGATACTGGCATATGATATTTACAAGAATCCTGCGTTAGATTTTGTAGAATATGTTCCGCTTGAAAGACTTCTTAAAGAAAGTGACCTCATATCACTTCATTGTCCGCTTACAGATGATTCATATCATCTTATTTGCAGTGAAACTATAGATAAGATGAAGGATAATGTTATCCTTGTTAATACTTCCAGAGGCGCGCTTATAAATACAGAGGATCTGATAGCGGGAATAAGACGCAGAAAATTCTTTGGCGTTGGACTTGATGTATATGAGGAGGAGACAAATAATGTCTTTGAAAACAGAGAAGATGACATAATGGAAACTTCTATAACTGCCAGACTTCTTTCATTTCCAAATGTTATAGTGACATCACATCAGGGCTTTCTTACGGAAGAGGCATTGGCTGCTATCAGCAGGACAACATTTGAAAATGCACTTGACTACAGCACAGGTAATGTAAAAAAGGAAAATGTAGTAGGCGAGTTGCGCATCAAATAAAATTGTAAACTAATAAACCGGCGTTCCATACAGGCTCCCGCAGGATTGCAGAGCAGTCAGGAGGAACGCCATATTTAATATGAAGACAGGGAGATACATAATGAGTAAGGATACATTAATTAGTGAAATAATAAGAATGGAATGGGAAGCATTCGATAAAACAAAAAATGAAGGCGGAAGGGCAGATTGTCAGGATGACTGGGATACTTTCAATATTATGAGGAAAAGTCAGTATATGGCATGGAATGAAGAGATGCTTGAAAGCTGGCATAGTGATCTTGTGGCTGCAGTGGAGTCGGGAGAAAATCTGATTACATATAAATATGGTTATATGATGGAAAGTACTGCTCCTGAAAGATTTGCAGAGATAAAGAATGATATGCCTACTATTTCGGATGAAAAGAGAAAACTCATAGACCAGATAGTTGCTATTCAGGTGGGATGGATGGAAGAGTTTGCGGAGAAATATCCAAAGCTTGCCGGAAATGCCAGGTCTATACATACATCAGAGGACAATATGTACAATACTTCTTCAGAGACATATCTCAGGGGTGAATTGATGACATATTCGGATAATACGTTGATACTATATGGCCGGTTTGTAGCCGGACTTGCCAGAGAAGGCAGAAATCTGAACCGGATGACTATGGAAAATACTATTAAATTATATGGATATAAAACATTAGAAGATGCAGAGAGGGCGATGTAATGGATATTAATCAGGTTCTTGCAGGATTAGATAAATTATTTGCAGAAAATAAAATGAGTGAAGTTCCGGGATATCTTGAGCAAGCATTAAATACAGCAGATGCAGATAATGATAACGGTTCTAAAATATCTATATTGAATGAACTTATAGGATTTAATCGTGTAACAGGCGATTTTGATAAGTCGCTGGAATATGGTACTCAGGCTATAGAGCTTTTAGATGGTATGGGAATGAGTAATACAATACCATATGCCACAACATTGCTCAATGTGGCAAATGCCCATAGGGCAGCAGGTAATTATGCAGCTGCGCTTACCCTGTATAAACAGATAGAGGGTATATATAACAGTAATTTAAGTCCGGATGATTATCTTATAGCAAGCTTTAATAACAATATAGCACTTCTCTATCAGGAGATGGGAGATTTTGAAAGTGCAGTTGTATCACTAAAAAAAGCGCTTGAGATAATAAAAAAATTCGATGATGGTGCTTCAGAACTAGCTACAACATATACTAATCTTGGCACGTCACTTACCCATACAGGAAGGTTTGAGGAGGCAAAGGAAATGCTCACGAAAGCACTTGATACATATGACAGCATTGGGGAAAAAGGATATCACTATAGCAGTGCGCTTTCGGCTATGGGTGAGATTTATTTCCGAGAAGGAAATTACGACAGGTCATTAGAGTATTATGAAGATGCGGCAAATGAGATATATAGTGTTTTTGGCGAGAATGCAGTATATAAGGTTGTTCAGGAGAATATAAAAGCTGTCAAAGAACAGATTGACAAAGAAAAACAGGCGTGAGGAAAAGAATAGATGAATTATAACAGTAAGGCTATAGACGTGATAAATGAAGTCAGAAAAGTAATGATAGGCAAGGATATATGTGTTGCCAAGATAATGGCAGGAATTATTGCCGGAGGAAATATATTAATGGATGATGTGCCTGGAGTTGGAAAGACTACTATGGCATTGGCATTTTCAAATGCTATGGGACTTACAAGCAAAAGAGTCCAGTTTACTCCGGATGTACTTCCGGGAGACATAGTGGGCTTTTCTATGTTTGATAAAATATCAGGTCAGTTTGTATATCAGCCTGGTGCTGTTATGTGTAATCTGTTTCTGGCTGATGAAATAAATCGTACATCACCAAAGACACAGTCTGCACTTCTTGAGGTTATGGAAGAGCGTCATGTTACTGTAGACGGGATAACCAGACCTGTCCCGGATCCATTTATAGTTATAGCTACAGAAAATCCTATAGGAAGTGCCGGTACACAACTGCTTCCTGATTCGCAGCTTGATAGATTTATTGTTTGCCTTAAAATAGGATATCCGGATATAAAGCAGGAGCTTGATATAGTAAGAGGCAGAACTTCGCCAAATGGATTTTCTGATGTAGCACCTGTTATATCATCAGGGGAACTTATACTTATGAAGGAAGAAGTAACACAGGTGAGAGTAAGTGATGCAGTATATACTTATATAGGCAGACTTATTACAGCAACAAGAAATAATCAATATATAGAGCTGGGGGTAAGTCCAAGAGGCACTATAGCTTTAACAAGAATGTCGAAGGCATGGGCATATATTAACAACAGGGATTTTGTTATGCCGGAGGATGTAAGAATGGTATGGGAGGATGTAGTAAGACACAGAATTCGTCTTAACTCCAAGGCGAGAGTAAATCATATTACAGAAAAATCTGTTTTGGATGATATTCTAGAGCACATAGAACGGCCAACTATAAGAAAAAGGAAATAGTCAGTATATGAAAAGAGGCTTTTGGTATATTCTTTTTATAGGTGCATGTATCTATATAGGAATATTAAACAGAAAAGAAATATATGTATATATCGCCATCTTTATGACAGCTATTATGTTGATGTTATGGGGCGGTTTGATATTGAATTGTGCCAGAACAAAGCTGGCACTTTCTATTGCTATACCCGTTGCTGAAAAAAATCAGCCGTTTCATCCTGCTATTGAAGTCAGGACAAGCTGGGGAAATATTCCTGCTGTAAGTGCCGATTTTAAAGTTATAGGTGCAGGAGTGAAGGATATTTCAGTTGAAGAGATAGTACAGATTGACAGTAACTATGGCAAATGTCAGGGGGAGTTATATCTGCCTGTGAGCGGGCGCTATGAGATAGTGACGAGAAATGTAAGAATATATGACCCGTTAAATATATTTTATATAAGAAAGCGGATAAAGAGCAGTGCATATGTATATGTTCTTCCGGGGTGTTATACAACGGCTATAGATGTAACTAAGACTACGAGGGACTTTGTAGCGGAAAGCGATATATATTATTCGGCGGAAAAGGGAGACGACTATTCAGAAACATATCAGATCAGAGAATATCAACCAGGTGACAGGATAATGAATATAAATTGGAAAATGAGTGCAAGACTGGGTGATTTGATGGTAAAAGATCCATCGAGACCTATGGCATGTCCTGTAATTATATGCATGAATCTGGGCGGGATAGTAAAGAAAAATTATGGGAGACAGCTATCGGTTGCCCTTGAAGCGATGGTATCCATAAGCTATAGCATGATATGCGTAAAGGTGCCACATTTTATAGCATGGTATGACCCGGTTATCATGGATATAACAAGATACAGAATAGTCTGTGAAGAGGATGTATATGATGCTGCTTCAAAATTATCACTGGTGAGAATGACTGATATGACAGGACAGAGTGTTAAAGAGAAATATCAGGAACGGTTCCGTGGAGAAGAATTTACTACAATGATAGATATAGATATGAATGGGTATATATCTAGTGGTGAATACAAATATCATGTAGAATACAAAAATCTTAAGAAGGATATTGAAGCAATATATTTGAGGGTTTAGAAACAGATGTTAAGAATAATGAAGGGATTTTTATTGTGGGTGCTGGCAATAGGAATATCCCTTATGATAAAAGATATCGCAATTCCAAATGGACTGGCAGAATATGTCGGCATGGCAGGGAAATCAGCATATATATACGCAGGATGTTTTGTTATAGTACTTATATTTATGCTGTGGTATATGAGAAAAAATGAAAACAGATGGCTGGATATAGCGGCACCTGCCGGAGTGTTTGCTTTGTGGGGATTGATAAGACATACTACATTATATATGGGTGCAAATGGTATGTTATATTCTATAGCAGGTGAAATAAAAAAGGTTTATGGAATCAATTATGATATAGAACTGCCTGAGAATATAATAGCTTCATGTATTAAGGAAACACATTTGTTCATAGTAGCATTGGTTATGTTTTCTGTTATATTTCTTATGGAAAGATGTGACAGTATGATGCTGGCAGCAGCCTTTCCGGTATTATTTATGGTAGCAGGGGCATCTATAAATATTACTTCACATACATTTGCATTAATAGCAGTTGCTATAGTGCTTGTAATATTGCGTTATCTCATGGTAAGCCGTGGCAGAAGAACGGGGATTATACCGGGGGTTATTATGGTGGCGCTACTTGCTGTCTGCATGCTGTTGGCTAAATGGCTTAGTGGGCCTTTATATAATATAGGAATGAATGGGCAGGAAAAACTTATAGAGCTAGCAGAACATATAGCAGGTGTTACAAATAATGTTACAAAAGGAATGGGAAATAAGAAAAAACTGTCGCAGTATAATACTATAGATGGAGAAAAGGTAGAACTTACCAAAGAGGTGGTAAGAACAATTAATCTGCCGGAAAAGCCGGAAGGAACATTTTATTATGAAATGCAGATTTTTAATACTTATGACAAAGGAACATGGAGTTATGATGGAAGGGATTATTCATACTCGCCAGGCAGTTATGTAAAGCTCCCTGAAACCGGGCTTGAGGAGCTTTTGAATGATATGGAAAATCTGACTTTTGTTATCA
>JBJEMQ010000011.1:0-3618 GCA_051879755.1 Coprococcus sp.
CTTCCACAGGAAGATACAAGATTGGAGAATGTATGACATATAATGGTTGTGATTTGTGGCATGACGGAAGAATTATCCTTCTTGTAAATGCAGAAACGGTAAGTGCCGGAGACCATCTGACGAAGCTTATGAGTGAATATCCCAATGTTACTGTTATGGGATTTACACATACAAGCTGTTCGGCACAGGGGATAAATGGTGTAACATTTGACCATGGAATGCTTTCTTATTCTGCGGTGCTTCTTCTCAATGAAGACGGTACAATATTTATTGATACAGATAAGGAACGGGAAAGTACGGTTCCATTGGATATAAAGGTTCCGTTTGATGAGAATGCGGTAAAATCACTTTTTGATGATAATAGTGATTATCTGTTGGAATGTGCCATGGAAGAATTTCGCCATCCGACTGCGAAATAACCTCAAAATAACTTTGACAAACACTTCATATGTGATAATATAATGTAGATTAATAATGTAATGATAAAAACATATAAGAAGTGTTCAAATATAAGGAGGAAATATTTCATGGCAGAGACATACAATCATAAGGTTGTAGAGAAAAAATGGCAGAAGGTATGGGATGACAACAAGGCATTTGCTGCAACAAACGATTACACAAAACCAAAGTATTATGCATTAGTTGAATTTCCTTATCCATCAGGACAGGGACTTCATGTGGGTCATCCAAGACCATATACAGCACTTGATATCGTAGCAAGAAAAAGGAGAATGCAGGGCTATAATGTACTTTATCCTATGGGCTGGGATGCTTTCGGTCTTCCAACAGAGAACTATGCGATAAAGAATAAGATACATCCTAAGGAAGTAACAAAGAGAAATGTTGCAAGATTTAAAGAGCAGCTTCATTCGCTTGGCTATTCATTTGACTGGGACAGAGAGATAAACACAACAGATCCTGATTATTATAAATGGACACAGTGGATATTCCTTAAATTGTTTAAGGCAGGACTTGCATATAAAAAGGAAATGCCTATCAACTGGTGTACTTCATGTAAGGTCGGTCTTGCAAATGAAGAGGTTGTAAATGGAGTATGTGAGCGTTGTGGAAGCGAGGTAGTCCGTAAGGTTAAGTCAGAATGGATGCTTAAGATTACAGAATATGCTGATAAGCTGATAGAAGGCCTTGATGATGTTGACTATATTGAGAGAGTTAAGGTATCCCAGAAGAACTGGATAGGCCGTTCTACAGGAGCTGAAGTAGATTTCTCTATTAAAGACAAGGAAGATAAGCTTCGTATATATACAACAAGATGTGATACATTATTTGGAGTTACCTATATGGTAGTTTCACCTGAGCATCCTGTTATAGATAAATACAAGGATGAAATTAAGAACTGGGGTGAGGTAGTAGCTTATCGTGAGATGGCTGCGAAGAAATCGGATTTTGAGCGTGCGGAACTTGCAAAGGATAAGACAGGTGTATGTATTGATGGACTTACAGCTGTTAATCCTGTAAATGGCAAGGAAATTCCTATATGGATTTCAGATTATGTACTTATGAGCTATGGTACAGGTGCGATAATGGCTGTTCCTGCTCATGATGAAAGAGACTGGGAATTTGCAAAGAAATTTGGACTTCCGCTTATTCAGGTAGTTGCCAAGGATGGAGAAGAAGTAGATATAAATGAGGCAGCATTTACGGATGTTGCAACAGGCGTACTTATTAACTCAGACTTTTTAAACGGACTTGAGGTAAAGGATGCCAAGGCAAAGATGATAGAGTTCCTCGAGGAAAAGGGTATAGGTACGGCAAAGACG
Source organism: Coprococcus sp. (assembly GCA_051879755.1). Taxonomy (GTDB): domain Bacteria; phylum Bacillota; class Clostridia; order Lachnospirales; family Lachnospiraceae; genus Coprococcus. Next base: position 1,782 of record JBJEMQ010000011.1, read on the forward strand.
AATTACAAGCTTCGTGACTGGGTATTCTCACGTCAAAGATACTGGGGTGAGCCTATTCCGATAGTAGAGTGTGAGAAATGTGGCTATGTACCTATTGATGAAAGTGAGCTTCCGCTTATGCTTCCTGAGGTAGACAGCTATATGCCTACAGACAATGGCGAATCACCTCTGGCTGCTATGACAGACTGGGTAAATACTACATGTCCATGCTGTGGCGGTCCTGCAAAGAGGGAAACAGATACAATGCCGCAATGGGCAGGTTCTTCATGGTACTTCCTCAGATATACAGACCCGACAAATAATGAAGCTCTGGCCAGCCCTGAAGCCCTTAAGTACTGGCTGCCTGTTGACTGGTATAATGGTGGCATGGAGCATACAACACTTCATCTTCTGTATTCACGTTTCTGGCATAAGTTCTTATATGATGAAGGTATCGTTCCTACATCAGAGCCATATCAGAAGCGTACTTCACATGGTATGATACTTGGTGAGAACGGGGAGAAGATGAGTAAATCTCGTGGAAATGTAGTAAATCCGGATGATATAGTAAGAGATTATGGAGCAGATACACTTCGTACCTATGAAATGTTTATAGGAGCATTTGATCTTTCGGCATCATGGTCAGAGGATGGCGTGAAGGGTTGCCGCCGTTTCCTTGAGAGAGTATGGAAGCTTCAGGATATCGTAACTGATGAAACAGGTTATTCTAAGGATATGGAAACAAAGATGCATCAGACGATTAAGAAGGTGTCAAATGATTTTGAGAACCTCAAATATAATACGGCTATAGCTGCTATGATGGAGCTCATCAATGTATTTTACAAGAAGGGCAGTATCACAACAGATGAATTTAAGACATTGATTATTCTGTTAAATCCTGTTGCACCTCATATTACGGAGGAGTTATGGAGCATAAAGAATTATGGCGGTTATGTCTATCAGCAGACATGGCCTGAATATGATGAGGCAAAGACAGTAGAGTCTACGGTAGAAATAGCTGTACAGATAAATGGCAAGATGAAAGCAACTATTGCAATTAATAAGGATGATCCTAAGGAAGATGTTATTTCAGCTGCAAAAGAAGCTATAGCTGACAAACTGACAGGTAATATTGTAAAAGAAATATATGTGCCTGGAAGAATAGTAAATATTGTAATGAAATAATAAAATCTGACAATGTGTCAAATATGAATATAAGTCATATAAGGGGGGTATAAATATATCCCCCTTATAATATTGTATCGTAGGCTCGTTTCAGTGACGATACATGTAGAATATTATGTTTTATATAATATGTTTCTCCGGGTTTATGCATATTTTTACAGCATATTCCTGATAAGTGAAATTTTCCGCCTGTCCTCAGGCGAAGCCTGTTCTGTCAATATGTCCATGATAATATTAGTTTCATTTTTTGTAAAAGAGAGATTACGCTTATTAAGTTCTGAATTAATTCTCATCATATCGGGGAGTAACTGTTCCATGGATTTATTTGTTGACCCCTGGGCAAGCTGTTTGATTATCTGGAGCTTAAGAGGGTGAACATTTGCAAGACGTGGGTCATTATCAAAATTATACATAATAATCTCCTAATATATATTATTGGTCATGAGGTTCATTGGAATAGTCATAATCGGCTAATAAGTCCATAATGCTGTCCATCATATCTGCAGGTGGCGGTGAATTATCCTGTACCATATTGTCAGGTGGTGGAGGATTATCCCATTTTGTACCGCCAGAAGGAGAAGATGGCTGCACTGTATCATTATTGTCAGCACCATTCATCATATTCATAAGATTTGCCATATCCATAGCTTTTTTTATACTGTCAAATTGATTT
>JBJEMQ010000012.1:0-3616 GCA_051879755.1 Coprococcus sp.
GAAAGGTATACCAATACAACACAATACTAAAGTAGGCAAAAATAGCAGTCCGGATGTACGCACCCTCTGCGGATCTTTCTTATTTACATACAAGGAAATCCGTCTTCCGACCCGCATATTGCTGCTATACTCACTTATATCCGCTTCATACTCTTGTCCATCATAGAAATATTCTACAGAGATGCCATTATTTCTGTTATAACCATCTTCTCTGATACTGTAGATTTCCGTAATAGTGCCGATTACTTTTTCTGAATTTTTTTTCGTATTCCAGGAAAAAAAGGCGCATACAATCGCTATAACCAACATTAACACCCCTGTTGCAAAAAAACTGATTCCCAGTATTTTTCCGACCCGGCTCTCTCCGTTTTTATTCTTCATATTCCCTACTCTCCTTTATTAAAACGCACTATTAGTATGACACTCCTCTATACTAAAGCATAATGGTTTGCAAGGGCCTTCTTATCAATACTCTGTTAATATTATTTGCCTGCCCCATACTCTTTAACATTTACCACATGACTGTCTATTAACTCAGACAGCTCTTCTAATTCCAATTCTTTTTCCGTATATCCGGAAACCTGGATTATAAGGACTTTATCCTCCCCGGTGTAGCCTCGTAGCGGTGTTACAAAATACAAGTATCTGTCATACTCGCTAGTCTTTTCTACCACATCATATGCCCAGCTATACTCTCTGTTCTCATCATTCGTCAGCGTACCGCTTGTACAGACTCCTCCGTTATTCTCCGCATAATCATACTGAGCTTCCACCCAGCTTTCCGGTGTTCCATCATCAATCCATATATAGATTGTCTGCAGGTCATGGTTCCATTCATCAGCAAAACGCACCATAGTTTTAGCTTCATTCGGTCCATAAACCTTATAGTTACTGTATTTTTCCGGTAGTGATACTGTTATTTCGGCATATACTTCATCTTCTGCATCCTCATTTGTTAGATACAGCTTATATCCTTCCATATCCGTCCCATCTACTGTATCAGAGACAGAACCATCCACCTCGGTTCCCGCTTCCGACTCTGCTTCTATTATTGTATCCTCTTCAGTTGTAATCTCTGTTGTTGTAACCTCTGTCGTCGCAATATCTGTCGTTGTAAGTTCAGTTGTCTCCTGATCTTTCTCAACCAATTCAGACGTTGCCTCCGTACTAGTCGAAATCGCCGTATTATCTTTTGTCTTTACATTATGAATGATAATTGCTGTTCCTCCAATTACAACAACCCCCGCAACAATCCCTGCTATTATTTTTGCCTGCAGACTATGCAAAATATGTTTGGATGCTGCTTGTCCCACTGCACCGGAAGAACCTCCATTTACCACAGGATGTACAGTAGCTCCTATACCACCTATCAGATTTAAAATCTTTTCCGGAGCAATATACGGCATATACATATTCTGTGCCTGCATCACCAACAGGCTTGCTAAGAATGGAACTCCCGCATGAGCATATATCTTATCATGACTCTTGTTCTCGTATTGCAATACTCCTTGCTTTATCTTTCCTCTTGCTACTGAAAGCCGATATGTAACCGTTCCTGTCGGACACTCCATTACTTCTGCTATTTCAGGAACTGTAAGTCCGTCAAAATAGTACAGAATCACTGTATGATATAAAACATCAGACAATTTATCATGCATAATATCCATCACGATTTTTCGTTTTGCCTGATTTGATGCATACTCCTCCGGCAAAAAATCCTCTCGCTCCTCCAATTGAAGTGAATCAAGATTTTCATCATCCACATATACTACTTTATTTCTCTTCATCAGATTTTTACAGTTATTGACTGCAATTCGAACGAGCCACGGAACAAAGCATGCATAATCCTGCAACTTCTGTATATTTCTAAAAGCAGCCAAATATGTCTCCTGCGTCATATCCAAAGCATCATCCTGATTCTTCAGCAGACTAATACATGTAAAGTACACAGAACGATACGTTTGCTGGTAAAGCTGTTCAAATGCCAACTTATCACCTGATACCGCCTGTGCAACTAACTGTTCTATATTATCCATATCATTCCTCTTTCTTTATGTTATCTTACATTTTCAAATTAACTCTATATAGAGATATTAATATAGGATAGAGAAAAATGTCAATCCGGTTCTTATCATGTGCCCCTCCTATTTCTACATCGCACCCATAAGTGCATAAATAATCGTTCCAACTACACCACTTCCAAGAATGATTGTAATGGCATTCAGTTTGAACTTTCGTAATAAAAATAATGCCACAACAAAAATACCAAGTTCAACAAATCTTATATTTCCAAGGACTATTTCCTTAATTTCTGCCTGAAACAGCCCAAGCATAAGAATAGATGCACCTGCCGACGCAATCAATGCAACAACCGCCGGTCTCATAGCACCAAGAACAACCTGTACACCGCTTACAGAGCGGTATTTATAGTAAAAATGAGCTAAAATAAGACAAATGCAAAATGAAGGAATAATACATCCAAGTGTACAAATGATAACTCCCGGCAATCCTGCAATTCTCATTCCTACAAATGTTGCAGAATTAATTGAAATTGGACCCGGTGTCATTTCTGCCACTGCAATCAGGTCCGAAAACTCTTCCAAAGTCATTAATCCATAAATATTTACAATCTGTTCCTGAATCAGCGGGATAGCTGCATATCCACCACCAACACTAAATAAACCTACCTGAATGAAAGCCACAAATAATTTGAATAATAACATTTACGCCACCTTATCCTTTCTCTTTTTCAATGTAACTGCCAAATCAATCAAGCCTATTCCAAGACATGACAAAATGACAATCATTGCACTTATATCTAAAAGATACGTTGCGATAAATGCTGCTATCATCATGGCAATATATAAAAATCGCTTTGTTTTAATTACATTACCCGCCAGATTAATAACCACATCAAAAATAACTGCAGCAACACCAGCCTTCATAACCTGAAGCGCCGTAGAAATATAAGGATTTGTCCTGAACTGTTCATAGAACAAAGAAATTATGGAAATAATAATCATTGGCGGAAGTATTGTTCCCAATATAGCTGTAAGAGAGCCTACAACACCTGCTATCCTGTAACCAATAATAACAGATGCATTAACCGGCAACGGTCCCGGAGAAGATTGTGTAATTGCAGTCACATCCAGCATTTCATCTTCTTCAAACCATTTAAGTTCATCCACATATTTCTTTTTCATTAATGAAACAATTACAAAGCCGCCTCCAAAAGTGCATGCACTTAAGATGAACATGGTTTTAAACAACTTTCCTAACTTACTATAATCCTTTTTCATAATGTTCTCCCTCAATCATTTTATATAACGCTCAGATAATCTTAAAAAACTTACCTCTGAACATTCACACATTATCACAGCATGTATCATATGTAAAATACATATATTTTATACAACCTATAGCCTTTTACCTATATGATTGAGTTTGTCAACTACCTAACGGTAGTGGAGCTACTACTTCAGAATCTATTTCTCAATTAACTGTCTGTATGTAACACCATACTTTTCTGCAATATCCCTTGCATAACTGCTTTGCTGCGGCGGCATACGCAGCACTTTATATGAACGGACTCCATTCTCAATTCCCATCACCAGAC
>JBJEMQ010000013.1:0-16453 GCA_051879755.1 Coprococcus sp.
GATCTCTAAATATAATATGGACACAATATAATTGGTGATAAATGAATAATATATTTCCTTTATTATATCTGTTCCTGAATATATGCTTATTATTGTTGCCTTTATATTAAAATATACAGGAAGTGTTGCTATAAGATAAGATATTACTATTGTTAAGGTATCCATAATAATATGAAAGCCTAATCGTTTGCGCTTGCTAACAGGAAGCATTTGCAAGAAGCCTCTTGTAGAGGCACTTGTTTCTGTAACAGCAAAACATGTCTTAAATATTAAAAATATTATAATAGTGTAGAATGTACTGCTGTAAAAGAATCCATCAATATAGGAGAATAGAATGTCTATTTCATATATGCTATCGTAACCGTTTGAAATAATGTAATAGCATTGCATGAAATATAATAATACTGTAATCAGCAATATCATGAATATAAGATAGTATTTCCACTCATGTTTCAATAATCGTTTCATTTTACTTCACCTCCCATTTGTTTGCAGATTTAACACGTCTGGTATGTATAATACATATGAATATAATTACACATAAAGGAATGACAGTAACGGGTAAGCAGCCAAAAGAAACTGCTTGTTCATAGATTAAGACAGCTGAAAACAGAGCAATCATTAAGATAGCTGAAAATAGAGCAATCCATTTAACACCTTTCACTGCAAATATCAAACCTGCGCTATTATCACGATAGTCGGCAACAAATCTTAATATGATAATAAGTAAAAAAGTTACACAGCATGCCGGGAATATAGCAGCTGGATTATAATTTTCAAAGTACAAAGCCGGAATAAGGTAGTATTCACATATATTATTTGATGGTAAGTAGCAGAATATTGTGTATAAACAGGCACATATTAAACCTGTAAACAGTATTCCTGCAAATGCATTTTTAGTCAGATATATTCCTATATAGCAAATTGTGAAATAAAGTGTAAAATATATACATATTTCCAAAATCAACAGAAATAATTTCCCGTTTATTGAAAACAAGACGTTTAAGTCAAATGCATCTGTTTTATTCATTATTTTTATGTTTATATTTGTCTGTTTATATGACAGCATAATTCCGTATACAAGGATTGTAATAAGACCTATGCTAAGAGTCATTATATAGTCAAACATAACTATTACATTTTTCTTAAATGGCAGGGTGTCAAAGAACTCGTTTTTGCGGCCATCATAGAAAAAAAGCTTTCTAAAGACAGTGATTATTATGGTTATGACTAACAGCATATAAAAGTTGAAATAGCTCTCTCCAATAATTGTGCCTTTAAGTATATGGCACATATTATATCCTGCAGATTCATTACTGATCAGATTATGTATATTGATTGAGCGTATATCATAATGTCCCAGTATGACCATAACAAACAAAACAATAATAAACATTGGTAAATAAAAGTCATATGATATTTTTGCAAGTTTTTTAAAATGTTTCATAAACTACCTCCATATCATTTTGCGTTGTCTTTTAGTGCCACAAAGAGTTCTTAAAGTGAAAGGTCTATAGTTTCGATGAAACTTGCACCTAATTTATGTAATGTTTGGATAAATGCATTATCATAATTTTGAACTATCATGGTATAGATGCTTCCAATATTATGAATTTCCAATATTTCAGGCAGATTTTTGAGTTCGTCTGGTGCACCATTCTCAAATACAACCTGGAGTTTCACAAGTTCATCTTTCATTCCGTCAAGAGATGTTTGCTGCTCAACTGTACCTTGGTGCATCATGACAATAGAGTCACATATCTTTTCCAAACCATCCAGATTATGAGAACTTATCAGTACACCTATATCATGGCGTTCTACTTCCTGAACAAGAATGTCATAGAAGTGTGACTTGGCTACAGGGTCCAGACCGGAAGTCGGCTCGTCCATAATAAGATAATTAGGATTCTTTGATAACTCAAGCATAAAAGCAAGTTTCATCTTCTGTCCTTTTGATAAGGTCATTACGCGCTTATCTACAGGTACCTGCATTGTTTTATTAAGATAGTTAAATTTTTCCTTTTCAAAACCGGAATAAAAGGTTTCGTACATATATACCATTTTGGCTACGGTATAAAAGCCAATATAGTCATTTGAATCAGCTACATATCCAAGTTTTTCTTTAACCTCCGGATTGTTATAAACAGCTTTACCATCATATGTAATACTGCCTTGATTAGTTTTATAAATTCCGGCCATGCATTTGATTAAAGTTGTTTTTCCGGCACTGTTTTCGCCAATAAGGCCACATATTTCGCCCGGCTTTACAGATATAGAAATATCTTTTAAAGCCTCAAATTTGTTATAGCTTTTATATACATTTTTTACTTCTATCATATCCCCATCTCCTTATATACGGACTTTACTAATTCAATTATTTTATCTTCATCAAATCCCATAAGTTTAAGCTCTGTAAGGTAAACTTCTAATTGCTTGCGTATCTCAGCCAGTTTAAACTCATTTACTTCCTCTGTCAGGTCAGATGCAATAAAAGTACCTTTTCCACGAATTGTTTCTATGATATTTTGTCGTTCCAATTCCTGATATGCCTTGGCTACTGTTCCGGGTGTAATCTTAAGCTCCAGAGCAAGCTTTCTGACAGATGGTATTGCATCGCCTGCTTTCAGATGCCCTTTCATTATATGAAATTTGTATTGAGCAATAATTTGCTCATAAATCGGTTTATTACTTTTCAAATCTAAAGCTATCACATAATGCCCCCTTTCTATATGCAATATGGTAAAAATGGTGTTATAACTGTATCGGTTGATGTGATACAGTTATAACATTTTGCGCTGCAAATGTCAATACATGTAATGAATAAAAGATTTTGTATAATATTTGCCGGGTATATTATGCTATACTAATAAATAAGCATATTGAAAGCGTAAATGCTGACTTAGGATATTAAGCGGGAAGCCTCGGTAATTCAATTGCCGGGTAGACATATTGCAGAAAATAAGGAGATAGATTTTATGGAATCAGTTTCACATCCGATTTCACCGATATATGATAAGGATTCAAAAATTCTTATTCTGGGAAGTTTTCCGTCAGTGAAATCCAGAGAACAGCAATTTTTTTATGGACATAAGCAGAACAGATTTTGGAAAGTGCTTGCGGCTTTACTTGAATGTCAGGTACCGGAAGATATTCCTTCAAAAAGAAAAATGCTTCTTGAACATCATATAGCAATATGGGATGTAATTGCCAGATGCAGAATAGATGGCTCTTCAGATGCAAGTATAAAAGATGTAAAACCAAATGATTTATCACAGATATTGATGCTTTGTGATATAAAGGCAATATATGCAAATGGAAGCAAAGCATACGAGTTATATCAGAAATATATCTATCCATTAAATAACAGGGAGGCAATAAAACTGCCATCATCGAGTCCTGCAAATGCGGCATATTCATTGGAAAGACTGTTGGAAGAATGGAAAAAGATTAAGATGTATATATAGAAATACATAAGTACAAGATGCTTAAAATAGTAAATGCTTCGCATAAACAAGGAACCTGCTGTCAAATCTGGGATGTACTATATCAGTACAGTTTGTCCGGAACCGGCAGCAGGTCCTGATTGATGTTAATTGAATAAGTATTTAGTAGTTTTCAGAATGTACCTCAAAGTAGCTTTGTGGATGATTGCATACCGGGCATACTTCCGGTGCTTTTGTTCCTACTACAATATGACCACAGTTACGGCATTCCCATACTTTTACTTCACTCTTTTCAAAAACCTGTGCAGTTTCTACATTGTTGAGTAATGCACGATAACGCTCCTCATGCTGCTTTTCAATCTCGCCTACTAAACGGAATTTTTCAGCAAGCTCAGGGAAACCTTCTTCTTCAGCAGTTTTAGCAAAGCCTTCATACATATCTGTCCATTCGTAATTTTCTCCGTCTGCTGCTGCAGCAAGATTTTCAGCAGTATTGCCAATTCCATTCAATTCCTTGAACCACATTTTGGCGTGTTCCTTTTCATTGTCAGCAGTCTTTAAGAAAAGTGATGATATCTGCTCATAGCCTTCTTTTTTTGCAACTGACGCAAAATAAGTATATTTGTTTCGTGCCTGTGATTCGCCGGCAAATGCAGCCTCCAGATTTTTCTCTGTTTGTGTTCCTGAATATTTAGTTGTACCCATAACTGTTTCCTCCTTAAGATAGAATATAGTAGTTCCAAGCCCTGAAGTATTCTAGAAAACGGCTTTAAACGTTTATAATTATTTTAATATTCAGAAGTTTTCTTGTCAATCGGGTTATAAAAGCAGGTCATATTCTTTAAGTAAAAAACTATTGACAACCATTTGCGTCTGTGTTATTTTTACTACGACAGACGTAGTACGACAGACATAGTACGACAGACGTAGGAGAAAGGAGGAAATATGTCAGGAATAAGCAGTGATGTTATCAGAGGTTACAATGATACAATGATTTTATATATTCTGTTAGAAACACCTTCGTATGGATATGAGATATCAAAGCAGATAAAAAGTCTGTCCGAGGGAAAATATATTATCAAGGAAACAACGCTGTATTCTGCATTTACAAGGATGGAGAAGAATGGGTATATAGAATCGTTTTCCGACCATGACCAGGGAAATGGTAAAAAGCGTACTTATTATAGGATTACAGAAGCAGGACGCAGTTATTATTACGACAAATGTGAGGAGTGGAAGCTTACACAGGAGGTTGTAGAGAAATTTATAAAAAAATAATTATAAAGAAGGATGGAGGATTTATATGGAAACTATTAAAACATATTTGGAGAATATGTTTATGAGCTATCCGAATACAGCAGTTGTCTGCAGAGCTAAAACAGAGCTTCTGCAGATGATGGAAGATAAATATATGGAGCTAAAAGAAGAAGGGAAAACTGAAAATGAGGCTATAGGCATAGTTATTTCTGAATTTGGAAATATTGAAGAACTGGCAGAAGACCTTGGCATAGGAAGTATAGTAGCAGGAACGGAGGATAATGTAGCAAGAAGGATAAGTCTTGAAGATGCAAAGAATTTTCTCAATTCTAAATCCAGACATGCATGTATAATGGCTCTTGGAATAGCATTATGTATCATATCGGTATGTGCATCTATAGTTGCTGATGCATATAATAGCATTCATAATTATGATACCAACAGCAATTTTGTTAATGATATTGGAAGCTCCGTTATGATTTTTATTATTGCTATAGGCGTAGGACTTATAGTGTGTGCCGGATTACTTATGGGTAAATGGAAATATATGAAGCATGAGAATTGTCAGATAGATTTTGAAACAGTCGCTTTTGTAAAACAAGCAAGGGAAAGTGCACGAGCAGGGCATGTTATTTTGATGATATTTGGAATTATTATGTGCATAATTTCCGTTGTTCCGGTAATAGTATTTGATGCGATGAAAAGAATATATCCGTTCCTGGAGCTGCTGTCACCTGCATCGTTGTTTATATTTGTAGCTATAGGAGTGTTTATGATTGTATATACCTCAATCAGATGGAGTGGATATAGTACACTTCTTCGTTTGAGCGATGGAGAAGCCAGGGAGAACACATTTGAATCAACCAGGGAAAAAAATATTACTTATGAAAATAAAACAGTTGCTGCTATTATGTCTGTTTATTGGACTACTGTAACATGTATATATCTGTGTTGGAGCTTTCTGACATTTGCATGGCATATAACATGGATTGTATGGGTACTTGCAGCAATAATACAGATGATAATAAAAGCGATATTCGGAAAGCAGTACTAGAAGGGAGTAAATAATATGGCGAAAAAGATATATCTTATTGTAATTTCCATAATTACACTTTTGTGTGTAGCAATTGGAATTGCACATAATATATTTGGCTGGGGCAGAAATATCAAATGGGTAAATATGGTATCATCATCAGGTAATGTAGTATCAGATACGAAAAACTTTGAGCCTGATGATAATATAGAACTGATTATCGATATGGGATTAGCAGATATTGATATAAAAACAGGGGATAAAGGTGAACTGATTTATTCCTGTAATGAAAAACTTATACCGATACTTGAGGTAGAAGATGGTGTCATAAGGCTAACACAGAAAAATAATAATATATCTTACAGGGGCAGGAATGAATGTAAAGTAACGCTTATTATACCTGAAAACGTAAAGGTATCAAAGATAAAGGCTGATTTGGACTTAGGAGATATTGATTTGAACAATATGAAATGTGATAGCTGCAATATAATGAGCAGTTTGGGAGAAGTTGATATAATAGACAGTCAGCTTGGTGATATGCAGATAACCTGCAATCTTGGAGATTGCAAAATAGATAATTGTGATTTTACATCTCTTGAAGCGGATATGGATTTAGGGGATATTGAAGTGAAGAGCAGACAGAATTTATCAGACTGGTCTATAGATGTATCATGCAGCTTAGGTGAAGTCCGGGTAAATAATGATGATTGTGGTACAAAATTTAAACAAAGTGGTGATGAAAAGTCATTTGTAAATATAACAAATAGTATGGGCGATATAGAGCTTTATTATTAGATAGCAGTAGCCGGTATCTTGTAGTGTGCTGAACGCATACGGTGGATACCGGCTACATGTATCTACAAAATCAAGTAAATATCAGTTGTCAGCTTCAGATGTTTTATCGGAGCCGTTCTTTGTAGTATTTTTTTCCTTATTTTTTTTAGAAGTTCTGATTTTGACAGGGTCGGAAAAATTGCTGTTATAAACTGATTCACCAATTTGTCTGTATGCTTTTACCTTATAGCAATATGTTTTGTTTGATTTGACATTTTTATCTATATAGCTTGTTTGTCTGTTTGAAGTCTTCTGGGCTACTTTTTTGTATGTTTTTCCGTTATCTGTTGAGCGATATATTATATATCCTGATGCGGATGTTCTGCGCGTCCAGGTTATTTTTATTTTTGCATTAGTAGCAGAGACTTTGCTTATATCAGGGGTAGTTGGAGCAATTACTCTTGCATAAGCAGATGATTTGCTGCTTTCACAGCTTATGTATCCATTTCCGGCACTTACTTTGTAATAATATTTTTTTGCAGTTCTGACTTTTGTATCAATAAAATTGCATGAAGAGGTTTTGCCTATTTCCATATATGTACCATTTTTGCTCGACGAGCGGTATACAGTATAGGTATCAGCATTTGCTACAGATGACCAGCTTATTTTTATATTTGCTTCATTTGCTTTGTTGGCAGAGGCTGTTATTGTTTGGGCAGATACCTCTTTAGGGGCCGGAAATCGTACAAACAGAGTATATGTTGCACTTTTTCCTGTTTGACTATCGGTTGCCTTTATTACAGCCTTTCCCGGTGCAACTGCGGTTACAGTACCATCAGAAGCAACAGAAGCGATAGATTTTCTGGAAGAATACCATACTATCGTGCTGTTTGTCAGAGTAGCACTGTATGATGGGGTTATTCTTATATGATCGCCTTTCTCAACAACATAGCTTTCAGTTGCAAATACAAGCCCTTTTTTGTTAAGTGATTCGTCCTCAACTGTTATATAACAGATATCCTGAAGACCTGACTCGCTTCTTGCAATGATAAGAGCAGTTCCGGTTTTCTTTGCTGTAAGATTACCGGTTGAGTCGATTGTAACTATTGATGGTGACAGGCTTTTCCACGTAATTATTGTGTCAGATGTATTGTTAAATGTTGCCTTTAGCTGATAAGTCTGTCCTGCTTTCATAATTCGCGAAGATTTGTTAAGATGGAGTGAACCGTCAGCAGTGTTATAAAGCTGTTCTACTACATCACGTGTAAGTTGACAGTCTTTAGGAATATTTTCTGTATTCCTTGGTATATCATCGAAGATGGTTTTGTAAAAGCAGCAGGCAGCCAGAAAATAACCGGCATAGTCAGGATGTTTGTCATCCGAGCTTATAAGGGATATGTCGGGGTATAGCTGTTCACATCGGGAAAATGCCATACCGACAGGAACTACGCGAAGTCCCAGTTTATTACCAATATATGTATATGCTGCTTGTGTATACTGCTGAAGCTGTGTTTTGGTAAGTAAGATATTTTTTCCATTTACAGATGTAGTAACACCATTATCATATCCGTGTGTCATATAAAGGAGAATTTCTGCATCAGGCTGATATATGCCTATTAGCTGCTGCAGTGTTTCTATAGCAGGCAGCATAGCTGTATCAGCACATTCAATGCCACCTTTACTATATTCCTGAAGCACAATGTAATCCCATTTTTCTGTGAGAAGCGCAAGTTGAACGTCTTTATAATAGCTGGCATATGTGGATGATGGTGAGGCATAATATGACAGATGTGCACCACCATTTGTTATGGTTTCAGCCTTTATGGATATTCCCTGGCTTTCTGCAATATTTTCCAATATTTTTCCTATATTATTTTTTTCACTGGTTGATGTAAAACTGTTGCCAATAAAAAGAATATGAATTGCATCTTCGTCAGTATCCTCAGAAGTATCTGCTCCTGTTCTTTTGGAATTTATTTCAGCAGCATGTACAACTGTTGTACTTAGTGCAAATATGCAAAATATAAATATAATTAGAAATTTTATTACTTTTTTCATCGTATTACCCCTTTATGAATTAAACCTGAACCGGTATATTATTACATTTCTGCCAAGAGAAAAATAACTAACTTATTATATTTTATTATGGAAATTATTACAAGTAGAAAAGGCCGAAAGAAAATGACAGTAGAAAAGGCCGAAAGAAAATGATTAAAATGAAATTAAAATGTAATATAAAAAGCAAACGGTGTAATCCGATTGAGGAGATTACACCGTGTATTATAAGTATATGTTTACTATTGTGTGGATGTTTTTTTTGTTGATTTCTTTTCCGCTTTTATTTTAATGTAAGGAGAGTAATTACTATTATATGTTTTGTCTCCGAGATTTCTATACGACTTTATCTTATAGCAATAGCTTTTGCCTGTTTTAACATTTCTGTCGATATAGGTTATCTTAGTATTTGATGTTATTCTGGCTACTTCCTTATATGTTTTTCCGTTGTTGGTTGAACGGTATATTATATATCCGGAAGCGCTTGTCTTGCGTGTCCAACGTATACTTATCCTTGTATTAGTTGCTGCAGTTTTAGTGATGACAGGTGTAGTTGGTGCAATAACTCTTGCATATACAGATGATTTTTCACTTTCACAATATGTATAGCTGTTTGATGCGGTTACTTTGTAATAATAGCTTTTTGCAGTACTTATTTTCTTATCTATATAGCTTCTGGAAGATGTATTCCCTATTGCTATATATGTGCCATTTTTGCTTGTGGAACGATATATGGTATAGCTTGTTGCATTATTAACTGATGACCAGCTTATTTTTATATCTGCTTCATTTGCCTTGTTTGAAGATGCTGTTATTGTTTTGGCAGATATTTTCTTTGGAGCAGAAAGTCTTACATATAATGTATATGAAGCACTTTTTCCACTGATAATGTCGGAAACTTTTATTATTGACCTTCCGGGAGCTAGTGCAGTTACGGTTCCATCTGATGTTATGGAGGCAGTTGTTTTACCTGATAATGACCACTTAATGTTATTGTCTGAAAGTGATGCACTCACATAAGGTGTTACTTTGATTTTATCACCGGGTTCTACGACATAATAACTGGTAGAAAACATAAGTCCATTATCATATAATGTTTCATCTTCTACACTGATATAACATACATCCTGAAGTCCGGAGTCTGTTTGTGCAATGATGAGGGCGTTTCCTGTTTTTTTTGCGGTAAGCTCACCTGTGTCGCTTACTGATACAACAGAAGGTTTAAGGCTTTTCCATGTAATTTTTTCATCCTTTTCTGTAATATCTGCTTTTAATTGATATGCCTGTCCGGGTTTCATGATATGTGAACAGATGTCAAGGCTGAGTAAGCCGTCCGCTGCGTTATATAGTATGCATCTTGTTTCTTCGTCAAGAATACAGTTTTGCGGTATGGCATTTATGTCCGTTGGAACTTCGTTAAAAATTGCCTTATAAAAACAGGAAGCCGCCAGATAAAACCCTGTATAGTTTGGATGCTTATTGTCTGAAAGAAGTAAGTTTATATCAGCATAATTTTGGGATATTCTTGAAAATGCAACACCGACAGGAATAGTACGCAGTTCAAGTTTATCTCCGATATATTTGTAGGCAGCCTGTGTATATTGCTGTAACTGGGAGGCACTTAATAATATGTCCTGACCATTTACCGAAGTAGTCGTGCCATCGGCATATCCATGTGTCATATAAAGGAGTATCTCAGCATCAGGTTGATATATATTAATAAGTTTTTTTAGTTGTTCTATAGCCGTATACATATTATTACTGTTTTCGATACCGCCTTTACTTTGTTCCTGCAACACAATATAGTCCCAGCTGTCAGTTAAAAGAGCAAGATGCAGCTCTTTATAATAAGAAGCATATTTGGAGGTAGGTGAAGCATAGTATGAGAGATATGCACTGCCATGATTTATGGATTCGGCATCTATGTTTTTGCCTTGGCTTGCAGCAATATCTTCAAGTATTGTTCCGATGTTAAAACCATTTGAAGAAGTAAAACTGTTACCAACAAACAGAATATGTATGGGTTCATCTGCATTTTCTGATGAGTCATCTTCTGATGACAGGGTGGCAGAAGAATTGACAGTGGCAGCTCTTGAGACAGTTGTGTTGAATGCAAATATAAAGAATATAAATAAGCATGAAAGAAAAAGTGTTAAATATTTTTTCATTATTGGTACCTCACTCTGTTTTATTAATCTGGAAATATATTAATTGGCTTATGTGTAAAATATGTGTAATATAGTATAATATGAGTTCCCGGCAAGTGCAAATAAAGACATTGTTAAAAAAGAATTTGAATGATATAATGTGAACGCGAACGAAGAGAAGCGTGAGTTTTTGAGGTGAAATGTGTGCGTGAAGTATAGAATATTCGGGGGATATAATATTGAAAGAAATTAAAAATTATATGTTCAATATCAGTTATGATGGGGGAAGATATCATGGCTGGGAGAAAAAGAATAATGTAGATACAATAGAAGGAAAATTGGAAAATGTATTAACAAGAATGACAGAAACAGAAGTGAAGCTGAATGGTGCCGGAAGAACGGATGCAGGAGTACATGCGATAGGAATGATTGCAAACGGAAGATTAGATACGGATAAGCCCCCTATAGAAATAAAAGAATATGTAAACCATTATCTCCCTGATGATATATCTGTAAATGATGTGCAGATAGTATCGGACAGGTTTCATGCGAGATTTAATGCTAAAGGCAAGCTGTACAGATATACATGTTATGCAGGTGATAGTAAGCCTGTATTCGACAGAACGTATACATGGGTACTTCCGGAGCGAATAACAGGTAATTATACTCATGCAATATGCATGCCGGACTTAGAGCGTATGAGGCAGGCAGCAGCTTATCTTATAGGAGCACATGATTTTAAAGGCTTCTGTGGAAATAGCAGGATGAAGAAATCAACTGTGCGCACGATATATAGTATAGATATAGAAGAAGATAATGGGTATATCTATATGAATTTCCATGGAAATGGGTTTCTGCAGAATATGGTGAGGATTCTTACAGGTACACTTCTTGAAGTTGGATATGGGAGAGCAACACCACAAATCATGTGCGATATATTGGAGACCGGTGACAGACAGATGGCGGGTCCTACTGCACCACCACATGGACTGTGCCTTATGAAAGTGTATTATGAGGAGGAACCATCATGAACGAAGTGAATGATTTAGGATGGTATAGGCGACATGCCGCCGAAACGAAGTGAGGGGGCGGTACATTGAAGTTAGGAGAAACGAAGTGAATGATTTAGGGATGAGGAGGATATTATGTTTAATAAAATACGGATGAAAAGCAGAATAAGATCATTTGTTTGCGCGGGGATTATGGTATTGGCAGCTTTGCTTCTATTTTGGATATTTGATAATGCTGATATTGATGGTCACAACTTTGTGTTTATGCTTGTAATTGCAATGTTTGCGGCACTTGCAGGGTATATGATATACAGGGGAATTACATGTCCTAACATGAAGGATATAGAGGAATATTGCAGTAAGCATGGCAATAAGGCGCTTATACTCAACAGGCTTGAAGCATTTTATAAGGCGGCACCGCCTGTAAATGGTCTTAGAATAGATGGTGAATATTTCATGTGCATAAGCAATGGAATTAATATTGATTTTGCAGAAACAAGAGAGATATTATGGGCATATTTTCACGTGACAAAGAATTCATATAGTGGAATTCCAACAGGTAAGACATATGCAATTCAGGTTATGCTTACGGATGGTAGCAGTTTCCGCTTAAATCAGAAAAATAAGAAGAAAGCAGATGAGACGATGCAGTACATAAGCAATAGTATTCCGTATATTATATTTGGATATGATAATCAACTTGCTGATGTATATGCAAATAATCGTCAGGAGATGATACAGGCTGTAAATGCAAGACGTACAGAATATATGGCAAATAGGTGTTGATTATGCTGGAGTTTCATTAGTGAAACTCCTTATTTTTTTGTAAAAATGACAACAATAAAATTTTTAAAAAAACATATAATTCCTATTGACATACTGGGAATATAGATGTATACTGACAAAGAACTTGAGGAAAGGAAATGTATTCCAATCCAATAAAGAAGTTGAAATGATTAGAAGGAGGTAAGAGCTATGCTTCATTATGAACAGAAAAATTCAAACATGATGTGCTTAGGTGCTATGTCAATGTGTATGTGTACACAGATGAACATGGCTTGTTTGGCTGCACTTCATGTCGGAAATGAACGAATGTATTCCGGATATACATCGTCAAAAGGAATGTGTTGATGATGATATTGGCTGAGGTGCAGGCAGTTAACAGCTGACCTGCTTTTTTTGTACATTTTGTATTGGAAAAATGCATAGATGAGAAATGAAAGTTAAGAAAATATAGAATTTTGGAGGAAACAGAAATGAGAAAAAATACATTAAAGAAGATAATTACAGGAGTTTTAACAGGAGTTTTGGCACTTAGTTTAACAGCATGTGGCAAAGGAAGTGAAAAGGCAGAGGAGAAAGCAAATGCAAACTCAAACGCAAGTGTAGAGGCAAGTGAAGGTACTGCAGGTAGTAATAGCGAAAATGTAAAAATAATACATGCAGTAACGGGTGGAAGCCCAAAACCATATATAACAATTGATGAAGATGGTAATTATTCAGGATATGATATTGAGGTGCTTCAGGCAGTATTCGACAGACTTCCTCAGTATGAACTTGATCTTCAGACAGCAGAATTCGATGCAATATTTGCAGGACTTACAGCAGGTAACTACCAGATAGCAGTAAATAATTTCAGCTATAGAGAAGAAAGAGCGGAAAGTTATTACTATTCTTATCCATATGACGATATAAAATATGTATTTATACAGAGGAAGGGCGATGAGCCATTGACATCACTTAAGGATGCGGCAGAAAGAGGTTATAAGATAGAGGCCGGTGCCGGTGTAAATGTTACAAATGCAATAGAACAGTGGAATGCGGAAAATCCTGATTCACAGATAGAAATTATATATACAGAGGCAGACTTGTCAGTAGTATTTGAGCATATTCAGGATGGAACATCAGATTTCAGAATAGATGACCTTCCGATTTATAAAAGCTATGTAGATGAATTTAATTTTGACGGACTTCAGTCAAATGAATTGTCAGCGGAAGAGACAGCGAAGATAGCTACAGCACTTGATGCATATTTCCTTTTCCCTAAAACAGAAGAGGGGGCTGCACTTCGTGAGGATGTAAACAGAGTGCTTAAGGAACTTCGCGAGGATGGAACACTTTCTGAGCTTTCACAGAAAT
This sequence comes from Coprococcus sp., assembly GCA_051879755.1. GTDB lineage: Bacteria > Bacillota > Clostridia > Lachnospirales > Lachnospiraceae > Coprococcus. The sequence goes on from JBJEMQ010000013.1 coordinate 13,859, forward strand.
ATTTTGGAGCAGATCAGGTTCCGGCAGCAGAGAAATTTGAGAAGACAATTAATTAGACAATCAGCTAAGTGCAGACAGTAAAGAGCGGAGGTGCTATTATGGCAGAATTTGATTATGAAATAGTAAATGGCAGAAAGATAAGAGTCCGTCCGGTAGAAACAGTATCGGAGGTTGATGAAAATGGATATTTCCATCGTCAGCCTAATCATTTTACAACAGGGTTTGGTCCGGGAGAAAATCCTGTAGAAAAAGGACGTTACAGATTAGTGTGGGCCAAACTGTGCCACTGGTCAAACAGGGCGTCTATAGTAAGAGAACTGTTAGGTCTTGAGGATGCTATAAGTGTAAATATGGTAGAACATGCACCTCATGAGAAAAATCTTGGCTGGGAATTTGTGTATGATGAGAACAATACAGATCCTGTACTTGATATTCAGTTCCTAAGTGAAGCCTATTATAAGGCAGATGATAACTATACAGGCAGAACTACAGTTCCTGCACTTATAGATGTACAGACAGGCAAGGTTGTAAATAATGATTATCATAAATTGACAAATTATTTTGAAGTGGATTTCAAAGAGTTTCATGGTGAGAACGCACCGGAGCTTTATCCGGAAGAACTGCGTGATGAAATCGACAAATTAAACCTGTGGTTGTTCCACAATGTAAATAATGGAGTATATAAAACAGCATTTGCCCGTTCAAAGGAAGCATTTTGGGATGCATACAATGCATTTTATGCAGCACTTGACATTCTGGAGGAGCGACTTGAGAATCAGCGTTTCTTATTTGGTGATTATGTAACTGACAGTGATGTAAGGCTTTATGTGACACTTGCAAGATTGGATATAAGATATGCATTTCAGTTGGGACATACAAAAAAGAGATTGATTGACTACAAGAATCTTTGGGGCTATGCAAGAGATTTGTATCAGATACCGGCTTTCAGGAATAATACATATTTTAAGGATTTTGCCAATCCGTCAAATAAGAAAAAGGGAAGTCTGATGGAGACCTTCAATGCAAGATTTTTGGATGAGATTAATTTTGATGCTTACTGGGGCGCTCCGCCGGATAGAGCACATCTAAGCAGTGATCCGGGTAACAAGCTTAAGCTAGAGAAGAGATAGCAGAGGTACTTATGACCTGCTATAAAGCGTAACAATACAAATTAATTAAGGAGGAACCAGCATGGCAGAATATATAGAAGTAAACGGAAGGCAGATAAGGGTTCGCCCTACTGAAACTGTCAGCGAAGTAGATAAATATGGAAATTTTCACAGACAGCCTAATCATTTTACAAAGGGATTTGGTCCGGGAGAAAATCCTGTAGAGAAGGACAGATATATACTGTTCTGGGCAAAAGGATGTCACTGGTCAAACAGGGCATCAATAACAAGGGAATTACTTGGTTTGCAGGATGCAATCAAAGTAGAGATAGTTGATTGGGACGATACTCCATATGAGAAGCCGCTTGGCTGGGAATTTATAAATTCACCAAATCATATAAATCCGGAAACGGGGGCGCAGTTTTTAAGTGAACTGTATTACAATGCAGACCCGGAATATACCGGTCGTGCGACAGTTCCGGCATTTGTAGACTATAAGGAAAAAAAGGTAGTAAATAATGATTATCACAAACTGACAAATTATCTGGAGGTGGATTTTAAACCATTCCAGAAAGAGGATGCGCCGGATCTTTATCCTGAAGAACTTAGAGCCGATATAGATAAACTTAACTGGTGGCTGTTTGAAAATGTAAATAATGCAGTATACAGAGCGCAGTTTGCACAATCATTACAGGCATTTTCAGATGCATATGAAACTTTCTTTGCCGGACTTGATGCAATGGAAGAGCGTCTTGAAAATAATAGATTTTTATTTGGTGACTATGTTACAGACAGTGATATCAGACTTTATGTAACCCTTGCCAGATTTGATGTGTCATATTCAAGAAATATAGGTCCATGCAAAAAACGTCTGGTAGATTATAAGAATCTTTGGGGATACGCAAGGGATTTGTATCAGATACCGGCATTTTACCACAATACATATTTTAAGGATTTTGCAGCAAGTGTAGATTTAAGTAAGGCTGACCCTGATTATTGGGAGTCAACATATTATGATATAGTTATTCCTGATACTGATTTTGATGCAATATGGAAAACTCCAACAGGAAGGGAAAGCCTTAGCAAGGACCCTGCAAATAAATTCAGATTTTAAAGGATTATGATTAAAGGAGAGAGCATTATGGCGAAATTATTTGATTTTGAATCGGTACTGGAACAGCTGCCGGAAATATTAAAATATCTTCCAACAACACTTATACTGGCTGTCAGCTCTATGTTGATAGCGCTTATAGTAGGTATGCTGCTGGCACTTGTAAAGGTCAATAATATACCGGTGCTTAAGCAGATAGTCAGCGTATATATATCACTTATCAGAGGAACGCCAATTATAGTACAGTTGTACATAGCATACTTTGGTATTCCTATGATTACAAAATATATATATTTGCAGAATGGATGGGAATATCAGAGCTCAACAGCTTCAGGTTTTGTATATGCCATAATTGCCCTCTCTATAAATGAATCG
>JBJEMQ010000014.1:0-3587 GCA_051879755.1 Coprococcus sp.
GATTATATATCTGCTTAACAGACATTATGCGCCATATTATAAGTGGATGAGACGGGGCATTGAGGATTTACCGATACTTAGTGATTTGACAAAGCTTCTTGACGAGATAGCTTTGATGGGATGCCAGAGAAAAGCATGGGAAGGGAAAAGATATAATCCATATGAGATAAATAGTGATGACCCTGTAGTGGAAGCTTTTGAGAAAATTGCCAACAGTATTTTGCAGGAGATGAACAGACAGGGGATAACTGCTGGAACTAATCCGTTTCTTGACATATACAGCAAGGAGATATTTGCTGATTTGGCAGGAAGAATTAAACAATAATAATGCGGAATGCACAGATGGGAATGTCAGTAATGTTGACATTCCCATCTGTGCATTCCACAATAAGAACACCTATGTATGCTTGAAATAGTGCGCATGGTGACGCATATTTCTTAACTGTTTGCCATTGCAGTAAGTTCTTCGAGCATCTTAGGAAGTTCCGTATCCATAATTTCATCTGAAAACTGGCAGGTTCCAACCTTTTTATGACCGCCTCCGCCATACTTTAACATAAGGCTTCCCACGTCGATTGTACAGCTTTTGTTTAATATACTATAACCAACAGCAGCAGAACAGCCATGACCGCCCCTTCCGCTTACTATCCATGCTGATATGTTCTGGTCAGGATACATACTGTATATCAGGAAACGATTTCCGGTATAGATAGGGTCTACACCACGCAGGTCACTTATTATAAGATTACCATGTACAGTTGTGTGGGCGAGAACCATTTCCTTGAACTTTTCTGTCTGTTCGTTATAAAGGACTATTCTCTCCTGTATATCAGGCATAGCAAGAATTTCATCTGTTGTCATAACACGACAGGCATCAATCAACTTTTCCATGAGCTGATAATTGGAGATAGTGAAATTCCTGAAACGACCAAGACCTGTACGTGGGTCCATAAGAAATCCTATCAATATCCAGCCCTTTGGGTTTTGAATTTCATCTATTGTAAGGTTTCCCGAGTCAACCTTATCAACTGCTTCCATCATATCATCATACTGTGGAAATCTTTCTTTACCACCATAATATTCATATATAATTCTTGCGCATGATGGTGTTATTCGGCTTTCACCTTTATATTTTCCTTTAAGCTGAAGCCTTTCGTGCTCACTTGAATGATGGTCAAACCAAAGTCCGCAGCCCTCTACAAATGGTACATTTGCCAGACAGTCATTTTCTGTTATCTCAATAAGACCATCCTGAAGATCCTTTGGATGTGCAAACTTCCAATTGTCAATAACCCCGGCATCTTTAAGTAATGCACCACAAGCCAGACCATCAAAATCTGAACGTGTAACAAGTCTCATATTTTATACCTCCCCGATAGCTTTTTTTCTCTAAGTAAACTACTTATATTATAATACAAACTGCTTATAAAGTGCAACAAGCATGTGCAAAACACGCTTCGTTTTCTATTCGGTTCGCGCGCTTATTTGCAAGCCGGGTATTTCCGGGCCTGATATGATTTTTCGGTGACTTGTGTCAAAACAAACTTAGTGTTATCATGTGTATCGGAAAACTGAAGTGGAGAGACTGTAATCCCTTTGGATATAGGCAATGTCAGCTCTGCCGGTATAATATATTGTATTAAAGGAGAACGTAACATGGCAAAAAAGGATAATCAAACAGGTGTATATAAAAGACCACAGAAAGGCTGGAGTCCTGCTACTAACAGAATAGTCGGAATTATATTTATAGTGTTTGTTTTGGCTTGTTTTATAATAAGGGGATTTGTGGGCGGCAAATCTGATAACAATAAAAGTAATGGTAATGCGCAGGTTACAAGCAGCGAGAGTGATGATGGTAATGCGCAGGTTACAAGCAGCGAGAATGATGATGAAAAATCCGGGTATTATACGTTTAGAAATGAGTCAACTCTTGAGAGCCATTATGAAAAGCATGGAGAAGAATTTAATTACAATAATGTAAATGAATATCAGGATGGGGCAAATAGCGTAATAAATAATCCTGACTCACTTCACAAGCTGGAGAAAGAGGATGGTGATGATATATATTATCTTGAGGAAACAAATGAATTTGTAGTAGTATCGACGGACGGCTACATAAGAACATATTTTAAACCGACAGATGGTAAGGATTATTATGACAGACAATAGATTTATAAAGATAGCAGAATAATAAAGAGCTTTTCATAATATACACAAGACCGTATGATAAACAATCATTATCATACGGTCTTGTGTCTTAAAATTGTAAATATATTTCTATTTATTTAGTAATGTCTCAGCATAATCTAACGCTGCAACTATATCAGGCTGGAAGTTGTCTGCTCCAAGCTTGTCGTATAAGCCTTCCTTTTTCATAACCTTTAAAGGCTGTTCATTTACATGAGAGAATACAAGCTTAATTCCCTTTTTCTCAAAACGGTCAGCCATATCGTGAAGTGCATGCATGGCACTTGCGTCAATAGCAGGGACAGCACGCATACGAATAACAATAACCTTTGTATATTTCTTTGAATTAATATCTGTCAGACATTCTGACGCAGCAAAGAACATTGGTCCGTTTATTTCAAATACACGTATTTCCTTTGGAATAGACATGAGCTTTTCTGCTTCACCATCTGTTACATCAGGTTCTTCAATATATTTCCATGCTTTTACTTCGCTTGTGTCAGACATACGCTTCATAAAGAGAAGTGCTGAAACAACAATACCAACTTCAATGGCAACAACCAGATCAAAAATTACTGTCAGTAAAAATGTTCCAAGCAGAACAATAATATCACTTTTTGGTGATGTTTTAATCAATCTGAAAAAAGTTGACCAGTTGCACATATTCCATGCAACTATAATGAGTACGGCTGCAAGTGTTGTCATAGGTATAAGTGCGGCGTATGGCATCAGTAACAGTAAAATAGCAAGAAGTGTAATGCTGTGTACCATTCCTGCGATAGGAGTACGACCACCGTTTTTTACGTTTGTTGCCGTTCTTGCTATAGCACCAGTAGCAGGAATTCCACCAAACAGACCTGAGAAAATATTTCCTAATCCCTGACCTATAAGTTCTGCATTTGAATTATGCTTATCACCTATCATACCATCAGATACGACTGCCGACAGCAGAGATTCAATGCCTGCAAGCAGAGCAATTGTAAAAGCGGGTGATATCAGATTTTTTATCATATCAAAGGTTACATTTGGCACATGTGGCATAGGAAGTTTAGAAGACAGCTCTCCATATACACTGCCAATAGTGCTGACCGGAAGCTTGGCAAGCTTTACTACAAGTGTTGTAACAATAATTGCTACAAGGGATGCCGGTATCTTGTCAGTGATCTTTGGAAGTATTACCAGTATGGCTATGGCAAGTAAACCGATTAGTAGTGTTGTTATGTGTGTAGTGTTGATGTTTCTGGCATAAGCGGCAACTTTGTCAATGAATTCAGATGGTACGCTGTCCAGCTTAAGACCAAGAAAATCCTTTATCTGGCCGACGAGAAGGCTTACGCCTATACCACATGTAAAACCTGTGGTAATAGTATATGGGATGTATTTTATCAACGAGCCAAAAT
>JBJEMQ010000015.1:0-3585 GCA_051879755.1 Coprococcus sp.
TGCTTTGTATCAAGAGCATAATTAAAGCAGCTCCTTGCAAAGCTTGATATTGATTTATCTATATTGTGCTGTCCCTGTATTACTCCCGGACCGTCAAATTTGTGGATTGTTTCTTTGATTACCTGTCCATCTTCACCTGTAAATACTAATTCAGCTGTTCCTGCACCAGGTACATCTATTTCAACGCTTTTATATACATCACCATATGCATGTCTTGCAATAGTAATAGGTTTCTTCCAATTCTTTACACAAGGCTCTATCCCCTTAACTACAATTGGAGCTCTGAATACTGTTCCATCCAGAATAGCTCTGATAGTTCCATTAGGGCTTTTCCACATTTCCTTAAGATTATACTCAGTCATTCTGGCAGCATTTGGTGTAATAGTTGCACACTTTACAGCAACTCCATATTTCTGTGTTGCATATGCTGAATCAAATGTAACCTGATCATCTGTTTCGTTTCTGTGCTCAAGACCAAGATCATAATATTCTGATTTAAGGTCTATAAAAGGGTAGATAAGCTCATCCTTTATAATTTTCCAGAGAATTCTGGTCATCTCATCTCCATCCATCTCAACAAGTGGTGTTGTCATCTGAATTTTTGCCATATCTTTATCCTCCATTTATTTTTTCTTATTCACTCCTAGTGATTATATCAAATGAATTGGCGTATTTCTACTTTTTTTGAATTTATCCTTATATTTTTAATTCACATTAATATTATTTATATTTTTTTTAGGCTTAAATTAGCTGATAAATGCATTTACCGCAAATTACTGCAGATTTTATACATATCCGTATATTCCTCTTACCGATACCTCACCTGAGATTATCTCATTCTTCTGTCCATTTACATCCTTTACAATTAATCCGCCATCAGGGCTTAAGCCCAATGCAGTATATTCTGTTTTATTATCATTTTCTATTATATAAACCTGTTTATCCTTATGAGCCAGCAAACTATTATACTCTTCTATTATAAATGACAAATCTCTATTCTCTATAAACTGCTCATAAAGCTTTTCAAATTCATTTGTTACATCTGCAATAAGCGATGAACGGTTGCAGCCTGTACCATTTTCCAGCTTTATTGATGTTGCTTTATCAGCAAGCTCTTCCGGAAAATAACTGTTATACACATTTATTCCTATTCCTACCACTACATAATTTATATCAGTCCCCTCAGAGCTCATCTCTGTCAATATACCGCAAACCTTTTTGCCGTTTATTACTACATCATTAGGCCATTTTATCTGTGGCTTAATATTATCAACTTTTGCCAATGCTCTCGCTAAAGCGACTGCTGATACTAATGTTATTCTTGATACACAGGTTATGTCTATATCTGGTCTGAGCAGATATGTCATGGCTATGATATCACCCTTTTTTGCTTCCCAGCTTCTCCCACGTCTTCCCTTACCTGCTGTCTGTTTCTCTGCTATATATATGCTTCCATGTATTCCGTCCCCTTCTCCTGCCAGCTTAGCTCTGGTATTTGTTGAATCCGTTTCATCATAGCAATATATGTTCCTGCCAAACATTTTTGTATTTAGTAATGGCTGTATACTATCTGCATCTACAATATCAGGCTGTGATACCAGTTTATAGCCCTTATTATTTATAGCATCTATCTCATATCCCTCGTCTTTAAGCCTCTTTATATTCTTCCATATAGCAGTTCTTGATACTCCAAGCTTCTCACTCAACTCCTGACCGGATATATAAGTATCACTATTCTTCAATATCATCAGTATTCTTTTCTTCATATATTCCAACCTTCTTTAACAAAAATTCATATATTTCATTGCATTTATCACGTTTTCCTGCAAATGGAAGTACAAAATTCTCTGTTCCTTTATCAATCTTCAATATGTAATATGGCATATTCGGGTCGGGTATAACAAGATTAATATTAGTAAGCTTATTATATGGTATGAGAATCTCTCTCTTAGCCTGTTTTATCCTCATTCCCTCATCTTCAAATATATATATTGAGTCAAATGCAGATTTTCTAAATGATGATTTCACCAACGTGAATCCATATCCGATTGCTGCTGCGGCTATTGCTGCCTTTATGATTTTTGCTCCACCGGCTATTGCCCACCATATCAGAAGTCCTCCAAGTAACATAAATACAAAACCTACCGTTCTATATGCTACCCTCGTTGCTTTTCTTTTTTTCACTGTATGCTCTAAATATTGTCCCATTTGTTATACTCCCGTCTCTCTTAGTTCATGTTCGTTAAGTGTTCACATTATACCATGTTATATATGAATTTACAACGATGTTTATCGAAATAGACGCATAAATTGGAAGTTTAAATTGTATATCATTTTCTACAAATTCACTCCTTATTTTTCTATATATATTTCCATCATTTTACAATTGACTTTTAGTAATTGCTGACGTATTCTGCATCTTAGAATTACTGCAAATGCAGTAATCTGTTATGAATTATTATTTAGAAAGTATAGTGGCAGACATGGCTTTACAAATGCCCGCTATGTGGTGCCCTAAGGGGTATATGTAATTATGAATAAATTCAAAAACTTAATAAAATCACTTAATGAATCTAAGGACTTAACTACAGGTTCACCTATGAAGCTTATACTTAACTTTGGACTTCCGCTTCTGTTTGGATTGATATTCCAACAATTCTATAATATGGTAGATTCCATTATAGTTGGTCAGAAGCTTGGTACAAACGAGCTGGCCGCTGTAGGTTCAACAGGATGTATTAATTTTATGATACTGGGTTTTTGTATAGGAGTATGTAATGGTTTTGCCATTCCTGTTGCACATGCATTTGGCGCAAAGGATTTTAAAAGTTTAAAGAAATATATAACAAGCTGCGTATGGATGTCTATCCTATTTTCTATAGTAATAACTATAGTAATTGGTTTTATGACAGGTCAGATACTTATATGGCTGAAGACTCCTGACAGTATTATGGAGAATGCCTATGCATACATATTTGTTATATTCATGGGAATTCCTATTACATTTTTATACAATATGACCTCAAGTATATTGAGGTCTATGGGTGACAGTATAGCACCAGTTGTTTTTCTTATATTGTCATCAATCATTAATATAATACTTGATATTCTTCTTGTAGTTCCTATGGGTGTGCGAGGTGCTGCCGTTGCTACTGTCGTTGCCCAGAGTGTGTCAGGAATAATATGCCTGATTTATATGATGCGAAAACTTAAATATCTGGATTTTGAACGTGAAGACTGGCATTTTAGTTTTAGTTCATGTCTTAGATTATGTGCCATGGGAATTCCTATGGGACTACAATACAGTATAACAGCTATTGGAAGCGTTATATTGCAGTCAGCTGTTAATGACATGGGAGAAATGTATGTAGCAGCAGTTACAGCAGGAAGCAAAATATCCATGTTCCTATGCTGCCCATTCGATGCAATGGGGTCTACCATGGCAACATATGGAGGTCAGAATGTAGGTGCTAAAAAGCTGGACAGAGTTGACTCTGGACTCAAAGCTTGTATTAAACTTGGTGTAATTTACTCAATTATTGCTTTTATTGTCCTGCTGATATTTGGCAATAAACTATCGCTGCT
>JBJEMQ010000016.1:0-16291 GCA_051879755.1 Coprococcus sp.
TACAGGTACACTCAGGGAAACAGGTGAGACTGTGCTTCCTATGAAAGCAGGAATAATTGCCGTACTTGTAAATCTTTGTTTAAATTACATATTGATATTTGGAAAATTTGGTGTACCGGCTATGGGAGTGGTGGGAGCTGCTGTTGCGACAGTAATTTCACGTATAGTCGAGTGCATGATAGTAGTCATATGGAGTATAAAACATAAAGAGAATTTCCCATTTATGTTTGGTATATTTAAGAATTTCCATATACCTGCAGATATTATGAAAAAGGTACTTGTCAAGGGAATGCCATTGCTTGTGAATGAATTTCTGTGGTCAGCATCTGTTACCATGATTACACATTGCTATTCTATGCGGGGACTGGCTGCAGTCGGTGGAATAAATATTTGTAATACAATTAATAATGTATTTAACATTGTATTTCTTGCTTTTGGAGATGCTATTGCCATTCTTGTAGGACATCTTCTTGGTGCAGGTAAACTTGAAGAAGCAAAGGATTCAGCAAGGAAAATGAGAGTATTTGCTGTGCTTATATGTACAGGAATTGCAATTATTATGGCAGTGACAGCGCCATTTTTCCCATATTTGTATAATACAACAGATGAGGTGCGACATCTTGCAACGCAGTTTATAATAATAATTGCATGCCTTATGCCTGTATGTACATATACAAATGCATCATATTTTACACTTCGTTCGGGAGGAAAAACATTTATCACCTTTTTGTTTGACAGTGTGTATGCATGGTGCTTTGTAGTACCTTTAGGATTATTGCTGGCATATAAGACTACCATACCTGTTGTTCCAATGTATATGATATGTCAGGGAGCAGAGATAATAAAAATGTTTATTGCATATATTCTTGTAAAAAAGGATGTTTGGATTCAGAATCTTGCACAGAAGTGATATAATATAAGAAGCAATGAAAGGGTAATATTATGAGGACTTATAATGGAAAAGTTTATATAGAAAATGAGAAACATGATATAAATGATTTGTTAGAGATAGTAGCTATTCTCAGAAATCCGGAGTATGGATGTTCATGGGATAAAAAGCAGACGCATACTTCATTAAAAAAATGTCTGACAGACGAGACTGAAGAGGTTATTGCGGCTATAGATAATAATGACAGTGATAATCTCTGCGAGGAGCTCGGAGATTTGCTGTTGCAGATAGTCTTTCATGCGGATATTTCTGCAGATGCAGGTGAATTTGATTTGTCAGATGTTATCCAGACAATATCAGACAAGATGATAAGGAGACATCCTCATATATTTGGTGATGCTGACAGACCGAAAACTCAGGAGGAAAGTAAGGCAAGATGGCAGGAAATAAAAAGGAAGGAGAAAATGAGAAAAAATGAAGAAAATTAGAAGAATCGGAATAATATCAATATTATCAGTGCTTTTATTGCTAACATCCTGTAAAGGTGATGACGAAAACACAACAGAGACAGGATATGGCGCTGGACTTATAGAGAAATATAATGAAAGTTCAGAAACGGTAAATGATTATAATGATACTAAGCAGAAGCAATATGAAGGCATAGATGATATAGAGGATTAATTTAATGTCAATTCATTATAAAGTAATCATGAAATGGTTGTAAAATGATGTGAATATTTATTGACATAATATCAGACTTTTTGATAGTATTTATATATATCATGAATCAAAAAACGTATAACATAGGACAAACGCAACGTTAATATTTTTGTATGTTAATATAATTTGTATAGAGTATTAGTAATAACTTCTATATGAATTACAACATAGAAAGGAAGACATATGAAAAACAAAAGAATTAAAAAAATTACTTCGACAGCTATAGCACTAACAATAGGTATGGGAACAGCTTTTAGTTGTGCAGTGCCTGCCTTAGCCAACGAGAGAGAGGCTGATACTATAACAATAAGTGTACCTGAGACTGATAGTCATTCATATAGTGTATATCAGATTTTTACAGGTGATTATGATACTGATACCGATACTCTGTCGAATGTCATTTGGGGAGCTAATGGTACCGGTACAGAAGGAACAAGAGTGACAAATGCTGTTCTTTCAGCGCTGGAAGCTCTTAAATCTGATACATATTCCGACGCTGACCAGCTTGCTGAGATTCAGAAGTATGTGGATTTAAGTTCGGATGCTGTCGCAAATGTTGACAAAACACATACGGCAACTGTAGCACCGGGTTATTATCTGATTAAGGACGCAGATACTATATCAGGCAATGATTCTTATACAATATATATCGTAAAGGTTGGAGGAGATATGACCATATCCCGTAAGTCATCTGTTCCAACAATTGATAAGACAGTTCTTGAGGATAGCACAGGTACATATGGAGAAGGCGCTGACTATGCAATTGGTGATGATGTAACATTCAGACTTTCCGGAACTATAGCTGATAATTATGGTGAATACAAGGCTTATAAGTATCAGTTTGCGGATACATTGTCTGATGGACTGACATTTAATGATGATGTTGTTGTAAAGATTGACGGAAATGATTATACGTCAGAATTTACTGTTACAAAGACAGGACAGACAGTTACTATTACCTGTAATGATTTAAAGGGAATAAAGGACGCGGATGAACAAGCAGTTGTTACAGCAGAATCAGAGATTGTAGTTACATATACAGCAGAGCTTAACAGCAGTGCAGCAATTGGTTCAATAGGAAATCCAAATACAGCAAAGCTCGTATTTTCCAATAACCCGAATCAGACTTCAACCGGTACGGCAGAGCCTGGTGATGGCGAGACTCCTTCAGATGAGGTAAAGGTTTATACATATCAGCTTGTCATCAATAAGTTAAATGAAGAACAGGAAGCACTTGCAGGTGCAGGTTTTACTCTTTATGAAAAGCAGCCTGACGGAACATATAAGGCAATTGGTTCGGAGGTTACAGCCATAGCTGAAGAGGGAAGTAATGTAGCAAATGTCTTCAAGTGGAGCGGATTAGATGCGGGTGATTACAAGCTTGTAGAGACTACAACACCTGCAGGTTATAATACGATTGATGATGTAGAGTTCAATATTGTTTCAACGATTGCAACTGAAGCTCAGACAGAAAATGGTATTAGCGAGGGCGATTTGATAAATCTTACATCCTCTCTTGAAAATGCAAATGTGACAGTATCTTCAGGAACTGTTACAGGTAACATAGTAAATGTTCCGGGAACAAAGCTCCCTACTACAGGTACGATGGGAATTATCATGTTGATGGGTGGAGTTGTAATCGTTCTTGGAGGAGCTTATGGAATCAGAATGAAGTCTGCAAAAAAGTCTGATGAGGAGTAGATTTAGTATTGAAAGCATTCAATATTAAATTAAGTTTTATTGAAGCAGATTTGTATGCTTTGATGTAAGCTGAATTAATATGAGGACAGAAGGAGGGATTAGGTCCTTCTGACTGTTCTCATTTTCGTATAAAGAAAGGAATGTATGAAAAAAATAAAAGGAAGAATAATATCTGATATTTTTCTTCTGATAGCAGTAATAATGTTATTGTATCCGGTTATTTCAGATATCTGGAATGAATATCATTCATCACATATGATGTCGTCTTATAACCAGACGATTGAAGAAATGACTAAAGAAGATTATTCTAATATATATAATGATGCTGTAGCATATAATAGGAGTCTTATAGGTAATTCATCAAGATTCATATTAGATGATGATGAGACTGTATATTATAATAATCTTCTTAATATAAATGGTGATGGTATAATAGGATATCTGACAGTAGAAAAAATAGGCGCTGTTAATGTTCCTATCTATCATGGAATATCTTCAGAAGTTCTTCAGGTTGGTGCGGGGCATTATCCCGGTTCATCTCTTCCGATAGGTGGAGAAAGTACCCACTCGGTTATATCAGGTCATACCGGAATGAGTGGTATGAAGATGTTTACTGAACTTGATAAAATGGAAATAGGAGACACTTTCCAGATAACTATTATGGGAGAAGTTCTGACATATCAGGTAGACCGGATAAAAACGGTGTTGCCGGATAATCTGGATTATCTGGCAATTGAAGAAGGCAGAGACTATTGTACATTAGTTACCTGTACACCGATTGGAATTAATTCACACAGACTTCTGGTAAGAGGAGTAAGAATACCTACTCCGGAAAAAGCAGATGGTGTACTGGCATGGGATGATAAAGAAAAGAATATTTTCAAATCAATTTGGAAGTATATAAGGAACAGATTTGCAACTTATGAAATAATCATGACAGCAGTAGCAATGATTATTTTATTATTCTTTGTTATTCCTGATTTGATTTTTTATATAAAGTTTGTAAAAAGACGGAGGTTAAAAAGTGATGAAAGCGGTAAGCTCGATAATAAATAGAATTGTTGTTATATTCAGCTTAGTTTTGTCAGTGCTTGGGATGACTGCATTTCAAACTTGTGCTGAGACTGCACCGCCATATACAATCAATCTTATTTGTAAGACATCAGATAATAAAATTGTATTTGCAGAAGAAGAATTCTCAATTTATAAGATAGGAGATTCTGACCAGAACATATATGATGAATATGAGACGCATATTACCAAAACATATGAGGGGGATATTGCTGCGGAACTTCAGGCTTATGTGGTAAGCGAGAAGATATCACCTGACAAGACGGTTATAACAGATAGTAATGGTAAGGCAGTTATTAATCTGGAGCAAGGTTATTATCTGATTATTGGTGAAAATGTAAAGTATGGAGAAACAGAGTATGAGCCTCAGCCGTTTCTTCTGCATATTCAGACCGGGAAAAATGCGGAAGATACAACTCCTGCCGTTTTAGACTGTTATGTCAAATATACGAATAAGACGATAGAGATACCAACTACGGAAGAAGAACCAACAACAGACGAAGAGCCGACTACGGAAGAAGAACCAACGACAGACGAAGAGCCGACTACGGAAGAAGAACCAACGACAGACGAGGAGCCGACTACGGAAGAAGAACCAACGACAGAAGGCAAAACGACTACGGAAGAGACACCGGGGGATGGCTCACCAAAGACTGGTGATAATACACCACTGGAAAGTTGTGTAGATATAATGCTTTTTAGTGTAGTGGGATTAGGAATGATAATGGCAGTTTCTGGAAAGAGCAAAAAGAAACAGAACATAAAGTAGCAAAGGAGAGTAAGTAGTATGAAAACAAGAAAGACAAGCTTAAAAAACCGAATATTGTCTGTGACCATGTCTTTGCTGATGGTGTTATGTATGTTTCCATGTTCTTTTTATAGTACAGTATATGCTGAAGAACAGGGTATGCAGAATGAAGACGGAACAGAAAATGAAACGGAATCAGAGACGGCTGCAGAAACAGAAATTGAAGCAGAGACTGATACAGAGACAGCTGCAGAAGCAGAAAATGAAGCAGAGACGGGTGTGAAGACAGATGCAGAAATTAAAACAGAGACAGGATCAGAAGCTGCGACCGGAGATGATGTGGTTACATCTGACTGCTATAATGTGTATGTAAGCACTCTTTTGGAGAATGGCACTGTTGAAATAAACGGTGGTTATATAAGTGTAACAGATGTTATTGCATCAGAGAAAGATGCTGTATTATCGGGCGCAGATACCGGTTCTGTCATCGGCAGGAATTATGAGTTTAAAGCAGGGGAAGAAGTGTCCTTTGTTGTTGCTCATGACGAAGATTATGAAGTTGATAAGCTGGAGGTTATAGACAGTTTAGGTGTTGTGGTCGATTTTGATTATGATGAAGCAAAGTATAAAGGAACATTTACCATGCCTTTGTCAGATGTGCAGATAGAGGCTTCGTTTGTGTCAGAAGCTGACAGGCTTAACGCGTTGGTCAGAGAACTGCAGGCAAGGATAGACAGCCTTCCGGCAGTTGATGAATATGAAGCATTAAGTGAGTCCGAAAAGGAAGAGATTTATAATACTGCCTCAGATATCTGTGATGATTATTATGATTTGATTGATAAGTATGAAGATGCCGAGGATATGATTGATGCAGAAAGACTGTTTGATATTCTGGATGCAGCTATAACTGTCACATTGATGGCTGATACAGATACATATGCAATTCTTTATGATACAGGGGAACTGGTTTTTCAGGATGGAGATGTACCTGATGATACCAAGGGTACTGTTTTAGGTACTTATTTCGTAAAGCTGAGTGGGTATCTTTCGTATGAGGCTATACCATGGTACAGTCAGAGAGAGGTGATTACCTCGGTATCATTTGCCAATCCTGTTAAACCTACATCTATTGCTTATTGGTTTTATGGTTGTAAGAATCTGACAAGTATTAATTCTGATAATTTGGATACATCAAATGTAACAAGTATGACTTACACCTTTTTTTGTTGTAGTTCCCTAACAGATTTAGATGACCTATCCGGCTGGGAAACCGGAAATGTGAAAAGCCTATATTTTACCTTTAATGGTTGTAGAGCTCTTACAAATGTAGATGGCTTATCAGGTTGGGATACAGGAAACTTGATAGGTAGCTTATACTATACTTTTACTAATTGTAGCGCTCTTACAAATGTAGATGGCTTATCAGGCTGGAAAACTGGAAACGTGACAGAATTAATTTATACCTTTTCTGGTTGTAGCTCTCTTACAAATGTAGATGGCTTATCAGGCTGGGAAACTGGAAGCGTGACAAGTTTAGCTTCTACCTTTAATGGTTGCAGCTCTCTTACAAATGTAGATGGTTTATCAGATTGGGAAACTGGAAGCGTGACAAGTTTAGCTTCTACCTTTAATGGTTGCAGCTCTCTTACAAATGTAGATGGCTTATCAGGCTGGGAAACCGGAAGCGTGAAAAGTTTAGCTTCTACCTTTTTGGGTTGTAGCACTCTTACAAATGTAGATGGCTTATCAGGCTGGGAAACTAGAAGCGTGACAAGTTTAGCTACTACCTTTTATGGTTGCAGCGCTCTTACAAATGTAGATGACTTATCAGGCTGGGAAACTGGAAACGTGACAAGTTTAGGTTCTACCTTTTCTGGTTGCAGAGCTCTTACAAATATAGATGGCTTATTAGGCTGGAAAACTGGAAGCGTGACAAGTTTAAGTTCTACCTTTTCTGGTTGCAGCGCTCTTACAAATGTAGATGGCTTATCAGGCTGGGATACGAGTAGAGTGGGAAACTTAAGCAGTACCTTTTCTGGTTGTAGCGCCCTAACAGATTTGGATGGCATATCCGGTTGGGAAACAGGAAACGTGACAAGCTTAAAAAATACCTTTTCTAATTGTAGTTCCCTTATAAATGTAGATGGCATATCCGGTTGGGAAACAGGAAACGTGACAAGCTTAGAGAGTACCTTTTCTGGTTGTAGCGCCCTAACAGATTTGGATGGCTTATCCGGTTGGAAAACAGGAAACGTGACAAGCTTAAGTACGACCTTTAAATGTTGCAGTTCCATAACAGATTTAGATGGCTTATCTGGTTGGGAAACAGGGAACGTGACAACTTTATATGGTACTTTTGCTGGTTGTAGCGCCATAACAGATTTAGACGGTTTATCCGGTTGGGAAACGGAAAACGTGACAACCTTAGCGCTTACTTTTTCTGAATGCAGTACCCTTACAAATGTAGATGGCATATCCGGTTGGGAAACAGGGAACGTGACAACTTTAGGTTCTACCTTTTATAGCTGTAGCGCCCTAACAGATTTAGAAGGCATATCCGGTTGGAAAACAGGAAACGTGACAAGCTTAAGCACTACCTTTAGAGGTTGCAGTACCCTTACAAATGTAGATAGCATATCCGATTGGGAAACAGGAAACGTGACAAACTTAATCGATACCTTTAAAGGTTGCATTTCCCTTACAAATGTAGATGGCTTATCAGGCTGGGATACGAGTAGATTGGTAAACTTAAGCAATACCTTTTCTGGTTGCAGCGCTCTTACAAATGTAGATGGATTATCAGGCTGGGATACGAGTAGATTGGGAAACTTAAGCACTACCTTTTTAAATTGCAGTTCCCTTACAAATGTAGATGGATTATCAGGCTGGGATACGAGTGGAGTGACAACCTTAAGTAATATCTTTGACGGTTGCAGCTCTCTTGAATCGGCAGACCTTAGTAGCTGGGATACATCAAACGTTATAAACATGTCTTATATATTTCGTTATTGCAATAAACTAAAAAAACTTGTACTTGGTGAAAAATTTAAATTTTTGGGGGCATATTCATCAGGTTCGTTTCCTACGATAACATGGATTCGCAAGAGTACAGGAGATGTTTATACATCCTCAGAACTTTGGAATCAGTATGACGGTCAGACGATGGCGGATACATACTTGATATTTAGAGATATTACTTTTAATGCCATGGGTGGTGTTCCGGGAAATATAGTTAAAGCATATCCGTATGAAGCTGAGTTTGAGGGACAGCCTGTAACAAGAACAGGATATACATTTGACGGATGGTATACCGATGTCCGGAGTGGGGAAGAATTAAAAATAGGTGACCAGATGGTGCAGGATACTTATTATGCCCACTGGACACCGATTACATATGCACTTACCATAAAGCCGAATCTTTCATTTTCAGGTCTTGATGATATAGTTGTATCTCTTGCATATGATGAGACATATCATATCTCGGATACAGTTTTTTCCTATACTCCGGCAGAAGGTGATGAGGAACTTGTAATTTCTTCATGGAATACGAGAAAGGACGGGACAGGTACATCCTATGATGCAAATTCGGATCTGATTGCCCTTACTGATGAGGACGGTGGCGAGGTTATACTGTATGCCCAGTGGAGAGCTGAGAGCGATTATGCTATTTTATCTTTTGATACAAATGGTGGAAGCGAGATAGATTCCATTAAGAAAGAAAAAGGCACAGTAATCAATTATCTGCCTGAACCTGTTCGTGATGGTTATACATTTATAAGCTGGCATATAGGATCAGAGGCTGGAGCAAAAGTAACTAAAGTTACATTAAATGACGATATAACCCTTGTGGCAGAATGGAAGAGGAATCTTGTTGTCACTTTGGAAGGTGGAATCCAGTCAATACAGAAGGTGGTGGGTTACAATAAAGCTGTTGGCCAGCTGCCGGACTATGCTCAGGGGTCCTATAATAACATGACCTTTACAGGATGGTATACTTTGCCTGATGGTGGTACACAGGTTACAAGTGCGACAAAAGTTACAGAGGATGTAACATTCTATGCACACTGGGGATGGAAACCGAAGTTTAATGCAAATGGCGGAAAGATAACCGGTAATAGTAATTATCCTGTATCTGACAGTGAGAATTATGTCATAGAGACACTCCCGGTGGCAGAAAGGGATGGTTATGAATTAATTGGCTGGTTTTTATCTGATGGTGTTACTCCTGTAAATGTCGGAGATACCATAGATTTGTCTTTGGGTATTGAGATTGTAGCCCACTGGAAGAGAAGTGATGTGGTTGCAGTTACGTTTGATGCAAACGGAGGATATATAATAAGTTCCACCATAAATACAAAGACAATCAATGTATTTAAGGGAGAGACAACAATGGGATTTCCTGTTCCAACAAGAAGTGGTTATGACTTTTTGGGATGGACTGATGCCGATGGAAATTCCTATGATGAAGCGACAGCAGTCTTTAATGAAGATATAACATTATATGCACAGTGGGGATATAAGAACTGTACAGTTACATTTGACCCATCATCATCTGTAGGAACAGGAACAATAAACAGTACGTCAAAGACAAAAACTGTTCAGTCAGGTAGTACCCTGAATACGCTTCCGGGAGCAAAGCTTACAAACTATATTCTTGAGGGCTGGTATACTGAGGCTGACGGACAGGGGGAGAAGCTTACAACTGATACGGTTATAACTGAGAATATAACATATTATGCATATTATATTCCTTCGTCTGCTACATACACGGATGATAAGTTTATGTATAACTTTACTGCGGAGTGGTCAAATGCATCTAACACTAATGTTGACAATCTGGATGACAATCTTGAATTTCATCCGGCCAGCAACTCCAGTCAGATAGCATCACTGCATATACGTTTTGAACTGAACAAGTCTATAGGAGATGAGATTCTTCCTGTTGGTTCAGTAAAGATACGTATACCAAAATATGTATGGAAAAACTGGGATGGAGAATATGTCGGAACAAATAATATTAGCTCCAATCTTCCGAAATACCCGTCTGTTAAGAATGGCATGTATTTCTCATATTATGAAGATGGAGATGACTATGTACTGATTAACAGTGTACAGATACCAGGCGGTGCGGGTGTAGACTGCACAATCAGTTATACAGTATCTCCATGGGTAGTTCCCGGCGGCGCAACAGATACAAATGGGTATTATGTTGAGGGTTATGATTATTATCAGGGAACAGTACCTGTAGTTGCTTTGATAGATGAAGACCTTAATGATACACCGGAGACAACCATCAGTAAGGACCTGACACTTGAGATGCATACAAAAGTTGTACCATCATCTACAAAATCAACAGAAGATGTTTATTATCAATGGAATACTTCATGGGGAAGTGCACCTGATGATGCAGATGATTATTTCTATATTAGGTGGAGACTGTCTGAGAGTTTTTTGTCATCGACAAACCAGCCGTGTACATTCATCTGGAGTGAGGATACTGTTCATGACGGAACTATAGTATGTTGGGGAAATGGTAATGATAATCCAACAGAGCACAGCATAAGTTCAAGCACATCATCTACTGATTATGTGGTTATGAAATATCCAATAGAACTGCTCTATGACATACCTGAAGAGGGACTTACGATATATAATGAAGCAATAGTATCTGAAACATGGAAGTCCGGATACAAAACAGCAAGGCATGTATCAGCCTCAACTGTTTTATATGATCAGGAATATCCTAAGGGAGAGTTCGACAAGAATAATGGTTCATCCTCTGCTAAAACTATCAGTGGAGGCCAGGAGAATATTCTTGATGATAATAAAGCTGTGAGCATGTTCTGGGATGTTATCTACGAAGGGGCGTCCAGAGACTCGGAAGTTACATGGGATGAGATAGGGCAGACATATAGTGTTGACAGCAGAACGATTATGTTTGAGGATGGAGTACCGGGAGATCTGGTGTACAGCTCAGGCTCTGCGTCTGCCAAATATATCTGGGAGCCTGTTACGGGAAATGTGGCACTTACGGACAGTGATTACAGCTTTACTTCACTACAGATAAGTGTCAGCGAGTACGATTCCAGAAAACTAAACGGAGTATGGCTTGAACCTTCATTACATACAGATGCCGCTGATTATGAAGGTGTCCGTATATACTTAAGATACAGGAATTCTTCTGAGTTCGTATATTATAAGATGGTTAATGTGACGTCAGCAGGAAGTTCCTTAACAGTAACACTGCCGGATGATGTAGTAGGTTACAGGGTGGAATATCCTACAGTTTTTTATACAACAAAGCTTACTGTAAGAGTAAATACGAATCTGCTTCCTACAGACCATGTAAGAGGTCTGATACAGTCAGATGTAAACGGAAAAACCACATCACTCATTAAGAACCGTGCTGTATGCCGTATATGGGATACTGATAAGACGGAGACAGACAGCTTTTTTGAAGCGACTGATTATACCGGTGGTACAAATTCGGCTGCAAAGGAGATATATGAGCTTAACATAAGCTCTACAACACAGAAGACCTATAAATATACGGCTTCAGAGAGTAAAACTGTATTTGATGTTGAAAGAGGTACGCAGGATACGGCAGTATATATTGCAGGATATAATTACAATAATTCGGGAAGAAAGAAACAGGTCAGATCCGGAGTATTCTATGATTTGCTGCCAAGGGGAACAACAGTAGATGAGTCTACCATATTTGGTATTCCGTTAACTACTAATAGAAGTTCTGTATATAATTATGCTGACAGTTACAGCACATATGCTGCATCAACATCAAAGCTTGATAAAGGCTTGTATGATGTAAGCTTTGTAGATAACTGGGAAGATTCAGGCAGGACGATGATGATAATTACGTTTGCATCTCCTGATGACAC
Organism: Coprococcus sp.; assembly: GCA_051879755.1. Classification (GTDB taxonomy): domain Bacteria; phylum Bacillota; class Clostridia; order Lachnospirales; family Lachnospiraceae; genus Coprococcus. The sequence goes on from JBJEMQ010000016.1 coordinate 12,026, forward strand.
AGTGTGGACAGGAGTCCAGTTCTGGTATATGCTGCATAATACATATGAAAATGTTGTCGACAACGGCACTACTGTTGAAAATGATGTTGCATTTGTAAATACAACTACCGGTGCTGTTATTCCTAACAGCAAGGCATCATCAATAAATGTTATTAAAGAAAATCAGTATTATGAAGCAATATATGATAAGAATCCGAACTTTACAAGCTTTTCGGCTGCTTCAACACATTATATTCCTGTAGATGCCTTCTCGTGGGGCTTTGATAAATCAGTCAAAACCCAGGCTGAGTATGAACATTCAGCAGAGACGATTCCTAACAATGAATATACATATAAGCTGTCATATTCACAGTCAGATTATGCCATAAGCTCAGATATAGTATTCTTTGATATACTTGAATATGGGGCTGACAGGAATAATGATGATAATACGGAAACTGTATTCTGTGAATCCGAGTGGCATGGTACACTGGTTAATGTGGACGTGGAATCAGCATCATCGAAGTATACATATGATAAAGAATTACAGGAAATCTCAACGGATGTAAAGTGTGCGCCTGTCATCTATTACTCAACTAAAGACAGGGCGGCTTTTGCGGCTTCAGATTATGATATTACCAACACTGATACATGGACTACTGAGAAGCCTGTAAATGCAGAGTCGATAACAGCAATTGCAGTTGATTGCAGTAAGAATAGTGATGGTTCTGATTTTGTAATGCAGGGCAGGGATATAATAGAAATATATGTGACTATGAAGGCTCCTGTTGGAGAAGAATACTATGGAAAAAAGGCAATAAATGAGGGCGTTATTTATTCCTTAAAGAACGACGATGAGGTATCTACTCCAAATTATTCTGATTCTGATGTAACACTGACGGATTCTGAGCCGGAACTTCATAAGTCATCAGACCCTGAGTCAGGAACACATGAAAAACATACCCAGGTATTTATGGACGATGTGATTAATTATACAATCAGTGTCAAAAACACCGGTGATACATTTACTTTGAAAGATATAGCTGTTGAAGATAATATACCGGAAGGACTGCTGATTGATACTGCTAATATTACTGTGAGATTTGATGCTGGAACAGAACTTAAGGTTAAGGATTCACCGAGAGTTTCACTTGATAAGACAGGTCAGAAGCTGGTATTTGATATCAGTACATTGTTACCTGAAGAAACTGTTTATATTACAATTCCGGCAACTGTTACTATAAGCAGAGGAATAATAGATAATACTTCATACATTACTTCCGTGAATGGAGTTGATAAGAATATAGAATCTGAAACAACCCATCATGAGGCATCACCATCAAGCCTGCCTGACACAGGTACTGTTGGGCTTATAGTTCTGATAGCTGTGGCGCTTTGTATAGTTATTATTGCGTTGGTATTAAGAAAACGCAGTGATAAAGATAGTGATGGAAAGAAGAAAGAGTAATAAAGGCCGGATAAAGAATAACTCAATGAAAAAGGGGCTGTCACATGGCAGCTCCTTTTTCATTTCCTGTATTTTCTGTGTAACTATGTAGAATATGTGATTATAATATGCACATCAAGTGCTCATCCTTCATATCATGGTATATGTAGCAATTGCGGTCAGATACCTGATAAATTCCTATAATATCCTTAAGCTCTGCACTCTCAGGGCAGTATTTTATAAGCAGATTTTCCAATTGAGTGATTTTCTCAGGCTCAAATACAAGAGTATTTTCATTTTCAAATACAGCGGTATAAAGTATATTTGATTCTACAAGGTCCTGGAAAATGTGGCTTCCATAGGAGAGCTCAGGCATATATCCGGCTCTGCTGTCTGACACTTCGCAAATGGCGTCAAAACCGCTGATGTCAGAGAAAGCTGTAGGAACTCCCAGTTCAGGGGAGGATGTTCCTATTCTTCCCGGAACTATAAGCATCAGATGTTTGTTACTGTTACGGAAATGCCAGTTTATGGTACCTAAAGTTCTTGCAATCTTATATTTATCATTATATGGCATATTATAATATTCAATAGAATTTACCATGACGATATAATCAAGTTTAATTGTGTCTGACAATCCCATAGAAGCATGACGGCATTCCAGAAAGATTTTGCTTTTGTCAGGATTGTCCGGTATAGTGACTGACGTCTTGTCATGCGCAATCTGAAGAGGTCTGCATTGCAACAGATTAATAACATATTCACCGGTGTCAGACAGATTAATTGTATATTCGATATCTACAGGGTATTGGTATTCTTCCTGCAGGATTCCCAGCAGATTTCGCATATCTTCCATTAGTGCAGAGTTTTTTACAAGTCCTTCACATGATATGAAAAAAATGTTTCTGTATTGTCCTCTGTTTCTGAAAACTGCTTCTGCGTCATAGTCATGTTCCAACAAAATCCGTTTTAAATATTGTGGAAGCTTATTTTCAATACATGATAAATTTTTACTGGCAACACAGGCTTCTGCTAAGTCGATAAAATCGACCTTCTGCTGAGAAAACTGATGTTTCTCACTGCTTGTGGCAGATGCACTTAGCAATGGTTTATCAAGACTTACAAGACGAGGATAAGATCCCTGAACTCTGTCTACTGCTCCTGTTCCAAGTCCCATTACAAGACGTAGCATTCCTGCATTTGGGTCAATTGAATTAAGAAAACGATAAGGACTGTATGAGTATCCCACACCTGCGGCACATGGCATATAACAGTCATCATACCGTGAGCCGGAGACTCTTTGTACAAGAAGTGCCATCTGTTCATCCCTGTTGTTTAATCCTCTGCGCAGACGGTAGTCCAACGCAGATTTGCTCATGGTACTGGCATATACGGTTCGCACAGCATCCTCAAATTCCTTAAGACGCTCTTCAAATGTTCCCGTATTGGAGCAGAAAACAGATTCATATTTTCCTGCAAAAGCATTTCCAAAACCATCCTCCAATATGCTGCTGGAACGGACAATTATAGGATCCTGACCATAATAATCTAACAGACGGCAGAATTGTTCCCGTTCAGTATCAGAAAATTCTCCGTTTTTAAGACAATCTGCAAATGTATCTGCAAGGCTGAAATATTCCTCCTCTTTTCGTTGACGGACACGTATATCCCAGAAATTATTATGGACGATATAAGAGTAAAATACATCTGAGCCAATGTAGTATGAATCATGTGGTTCAAGCCTGGCATATAAATCAGGACAATGATTTTCAATAAGCTTTCTGGCAAGAAGCATGCCGCATGCTTTACCGCCTATCATGCCGGTGCCTACCATACGACTGCGGACATTGAAATAATCATTAGGAGTAAAATTTGCTTTGATAAGCTGACGCATACGCTCGTCACGTGACATCATTATGTTACACATTCTGCTACAGGCATCTGTTACATCCATTCCCTGACGGTACATCTGCTCTGTGAAATTGAAAAATCTGTCCCAACTGTCGATATTCTGGTCGTCGCCTAAGACCTGGGTATTATTCATGAGCTGATAGAATCTGCTGATACTTACACCATCAATAAGTGGTCTGAAGTTGCCGCTTTCAGGTATATATGAATGCGGAAGAAACATAGTATCGGAATAACGGTTCCATACCTTAAGAGGACGTACGTATATATGTGTGGAATCTGAGTATACATTTAGAAAAAGCTGGGTAGTATCACGTATTTTAGCAATTGCTTTAAAGGAGTGCTTTCCGCGTATCAGTGGGAAAAAAGCCACTGTATCCAGTTTGAACAGAAGAGGACAGGTGAGCTTAAAAAAGTTGCTCATCATGCGGTCGGTTGCCCAGGCAGTCTGAAGTTCGGAGAGACAGTCAAATACATAGAAAGCATCACGTCCTTCCTGCTCCATCAGTTTATGTATTTCCACTGTAAATGTCTCAAATCTGTGGGATAGTTCTACATTTACAATTTTTAACCCCTCCTGAGCGTTAACCAGTGGTTCATGTGATGCAAAACGAACATATATAATGTTTCTGCCATCCTTTATAGCCTGTTTTACATAAGGATCTACAAATAAGCGAAAATCTTTAAGCTCTGAAACCTGCCAGACTACATTGTCGCCAAGTCTGATATTATCCAGTGCAGTATCCATCTCTGGAATTCCGGATAAAATTCTTTCAAATGCTGCCATAAGCCGTCCTCCATTCGTTAAATTAATGTGTGACAGGGTACAGAATCTGTTATCATTTACCCCCCGTAAACCTGAATTTTCCACGCAACTGATTTATAAAAAAAGTATATCATAATTGCAAAATAACAGCTATACGAATTAAGAG
>JBJEMQ010000017.1:0-3557 GCA_051879755.1 Coprococcus sp.
TGTAATCGTCTGCGTTCTAAGTCCCGGCGCAACTTCGTTAACATTTCCATTTGAATTTACTGTTCCGGCATACATATAAAGGTTTGTTGCCGAAAGGTTCAGATACAAAGAAGGCCTTACAGAATTAATGGCATAACTGCACAGATAACCATCACGGGAAACTCTGGCACCACAGAACACATAAGCAGCATAATTTGCAGCACTTCCCGGTGTTCTCAGCCACCATGCACTGGTGCCCATATATTTCTGTGTGGTCATATCCGTCCAATTTGCCCCCATTGCTCTTGCATACGTAGTTGTCCTTGTTAATCTTGCCATATCACTCTCCAGGTGATCTGACGAAAAACCATATTTCGGATTAAGCACATCACTAAATGATAACACGAATACCTTATCCGTTGTAGATTTTCCTCCCGGTATTTCATGTGCCATATTATTTTCATTTACAAGTGTCTTTGATTTTATCGCATTCTTTTCCTGAGCATCAAATGCGCTATTTACAAAATTTTTCGTCGTATAATCCTGTTTCCGCAGATTGTAAGTACTGTTATAGCCATTTAACCAGCTTCGTAATGTGCATGTCTCCCATGTACAATCAATATCAGTATTGCCACCCACATATCCGGCATCATAAAAAGATATATTATAGCATTGGTCATCCAACCCGTCTTCTGACAGAAGAAGTGCCTCATTTCCATCAACTGACAAAATTCTCCATTTAATCGGTTCATACTTAAAATAATGATAATCATCATCAGACCAGTTATAATACTGTGTTGTTCCGGTACGATAATATGTCGTATCACTATCCGAATCTACCCTACGGTATTTGTCTCCGTTTGGAAGCGTAATATCACCCTTTGCATCCCATCCTGTAGCATTCTTTAGTGTATTATATATATCGTCATCCACTATCAAATCGCCATCCCGCAGGCATCTGCTCACTATTTCAGTATAATTCTCACTCTTCTCTGTTGTTATAACCTCCGCCTGAGGATAACTTCCGAACCATATGCAGTCATATGTCACATCTCCGTTACTGTCTGTTCTTGGTCCATTCAATGTATTCTCTGCTGCTTTCACTGTCTGTCCATCCGAAGCCGCAACACCAAGACTTATAATCATTGCAAATGCCATAATTATGGATGTTATCTTTTTTACTCTCATTCACTTTTCTCCCTTCATACAAATAGCAGAACCGCCCACTCATTTTGGTGGCATATACTCTCTTTTACAATATCATACATTTTTTCCCTGTTCAATCAATATATGACAAATGGTACTAATTTTGCGATAACCGGTATGACTTACAGTTCTTTATGAAAAGCAAATGGAAATTAAAAAAAAGTCAAAGGAATTACTGCCGACGCCAGCCACAAGATTTGATGGAAAGAAGTATTATTGAATTTATATAAAATATTTGATTATAGAAGAAATTGACAAAGCAAAATAAATATCAGGACTTGCCAATGAAGAATTGTAAGACTTCGAAGACTGCTTGCAGATGGGATGCGATAAAGTATACGGAGCAGATTATATTATTACAAGGAAGCTTGCTGATTATTCTACATGGGAAGTAAAAATAATTACACCAAAAGACTATTTAGGAGATTAAGCGGGAATCCTCGGTAATTGAATAACCCCGACCTCTAGAGGTCGGGGTTATTCAATTACATAAGATGCACACTTAAACTCTTTCCAAGCGCTTCTGATACCTTTGTAAGAAAATCTAAACTAGGATTATAATTTCCGCTTTCCAATCTAGAAATGTTACTTTTCTGTGTTCCAACTCTCTTAGCCAGTTCTGCTTGTGTCATATTCTGTTCTTTTCTTGCTTTTATAATCTGTTCAATTGCTTCGTATCGTGGTTTCAGTTTTTCATATTCCGTTTTAAACTCATTGTCTTTTAACAAATCGTTTTTCATTTCTTCAAAAGAGATACTTACATTACTCATAATCATTCCTCCTAGTATAATCTTCCATATATTTTCTTGCTCTTTTGACTTCCTTTGGTGGAGTTTTCATACTTTTCTTTATGAATCCATGTAGCAATATGTACTTATTATTATAATATGTGAAATAGAATATTCTTGCTATGTCATTTGAAAATTTTATTCTCAATTCATAAAGTCCCTTATTGTTCTCTCCCTTTATAGGTTTGACATATGGTTCTCTTAATTCATTTCCAAGATTTCCACCCGCCTGCTAATCTCTTCTTACTGTTCTTCATTACTGCCTGTCCCTTTATGCTAATTTACTTAATGGTTGTACTTAATGCCTGCATACATAAGCATTGCAAAACCAATAAAAAATCCTACTGCAAAAGCAATAAAACTCCATGCAGAATCAGTAATTCCGATAATAAAAGCAGTCACCAACAGCCCTATTCCAATTAACAGCAATCCTATCCCCGATATAGCACAAAATGCCTTTTTATCCTCTTCGTATACTTTATCGTAATGATAACTGTGCAGTAATGATATTCTCTCCTTTTTCCACACCAGACATCCAAGAATAATTAAAACAATCCCTATAATGCCTACAATAAATGCCGCAACCACACTAATCGCCTCCGAGTCTGTTGAATTTTCTTTTTATATTATACACAAATGATAACGTGCCTCTACTTTCTAGTATGTCAAATATATATTATCACAAATGACTTCGTTTTTTATAATAGACTCCCGTCTTATATCTTCTATTAAGCAACAAATTCTATCATCTATCTTTTCCCAATCCATAATCTTCTCTCCATTGCAAAAAAGCTGCACGAATTATCGCACAGCTTTTTCTCTACATTGCTTCTTCAAGTTCTACATACATGTCAATCAAATCCAGTACCTTATCAAGATTATCTGGATTATCAAATTCTTTCATATACTGTAATTCTGGGACTAAATCTCCATCAATTTTCCTTGCCAAATCCGACTTAGTAATACCAAAAACCTCAGCTATCTTACTCAGTCTGGCAGGAGAAATAATAAGCCTTCCATCAATGATTCTACATATGTCTCTAAACGAATAACCGGTTTTCTCTGCCATCTGCTCTCGATTCAAACCTAACTTCTTCATAAATATATATATATTAGCACCAAGTTCTCTTCCATATCTAGACATCCAACCCCTCCTTCGTTACATCACCACAATAAACCATAATTCAAACAAGTATCGTTATCAGGCAAACCGGGCATTTATCATTGGACAGATGAAGCTGATTCTTCCGAAAATTTTATGCTGCATGTATGATCTTTCTGCTGTTGACTCCCAACTTAATTCTTGTCTTAAACTTTTTTGTTAGGGTTTTCTGTTACGATTTGATTCATACTGCATCAATCAATATCCTCCATGGCATCAGAAAAGCTACTGTATCTCTTAGCATTAGGATCCGTGCTGATTCTTTTCGCTTCTTCCATAGCCTCAATGACCTCAGGTTTATATTGTGGGACAGCTACATCAAATGGAAGACCTCCTCGCATAACACACTGTCTAAGGAATATATTCATTGCACTGGACATATCCATTCCTAACTGCGAAAAAAGCTCTGTAGCCTGCTTTTT
>JBJEMQ010000018.1:0-3557 GCA_051879755.1 Coprococcus sp.
TATACTCGCTTGGACTTACTCCCTCAAGCTTTTTAAATACCCTGCTGAAATATGGCAGTTCGCCTATACCGCACTCAAGCCCTATTTCTTCTACACTTTTATCGGTAAATCTTAGCATTCTTTTGGCATGAGTTATTCTCACCTGCTGTAAATATATAGTAAGCGTTACACCATACTGTTCTTTAAAGCGTCGGGCAAGGTAATGCTTGTTTATGAAAAAATGCTTTGCGGTTGAATCCAGGGTTATCTTTTCTTTGTAATTCTCATCAAGATATGACTTTATTTCCTGAATGTCGGTTTTAGTTCGGATTACTCGGCTTTCCTGATTCCAGGAAGATTCCATAAGCAGTGTCATCAACACATTCAGTTTTTCGTTTATTCGCATATCCCTTATGTAATCATCAGATTCAGCTGTTTTATACAGTTCTGTCATTAAATTCTTATATGGCTCAACATCAGCCGGGTGAATAACCGGCTCCCCTCCTCGTTCGCAGTATTTTGCATAAATGGCAGGCATATTGGGACCATAGAAATGACACCACTGCAATGTCCACAGATTGTTTTGCGTACTATGGGAATATGGCTTTTTACAGTCAATGATAACCACATCGTCCTGATTAAGCTCATAGGTTTTATCCATATAATCCAGCCTACCGCTTCCCTTCAGCACGACAAAACACAAAAATGAGTTGAGCTTTTCTCTTTTGCTGGTATGAGGTTTTATAGCTGTTAATGTGCCTGCCTCCTGCAAATGAAGCAAAGACGAGCGGGCAAAAGGTGATGGGGTATAGAGGATACGGGAGGATTGGACGGAAGGTGATGACGCAGTAAAGAGGCTATTTGATTGCATTTTATACTCACCTCTCTTAATAGATTTATTCTCACTATCAAATATAACAAATCATGTCTATAAAACCAAAGTAAACCATGTCCGAACGGTAAGCAGAACCTTACACCGTAAAGAAACGCAGACCAGTGGAATGAACCTTCTCCTCAACGTTTCCTAACAAAGATTGATAATCTGATCAGCAAATTCGGTAATTGCACTGCGGTGGCTAATAACCAAGCAGGTTTTTTCCAAATATTGCTTCTTTATCTGCATCAAAATCTGAAGTTCCGTCTGCTCATCCAGGGCGGACGTAGCTTCGTCTAGTATCAGAATCGGTGAGGGACGCAGAAAAGCACGGGCGATAGCTATACGCTGAGCCTGACCTTCCGAGAGCCCATGTCCTTTCTCACCGATGCAAGTCTGCAGACCATCTGGCAATGCCATTACAAATACATCTGCACAGGCCATATGTAGGGCTTCCATCATCTGAGAGTCAGTTGCATCAGGGCATCCAAGCCTAAGGTTTTCAGCGATAGTACCGCTGAACAAAGTGTTTCCCTGAGGCACATAGCTGATCAGACTCCTGGTTCTTTCAGAACAGGAATATCGCTCCGAACCATCTGTATATACAATGGATCCTTCTGTCGGCTGAAGAAAACCCAAAAGCAAACGCACAAGAGTGGTCTTGCCCGCACCGGAATGGCCCATGATCGCAGTAATGCTTTTCGGCGGAAGCTCAAAGGAAAGATCTTTAAGAATTATATTGTCCTCATTGTATGCGAAAGCAATCTGATTCGCCAAAATGCCCACCTCAGAACTACAGCTGAGTTTCTCCTCAAAGTCTTCTTGCGTCATATCCGCAATTTCACGAATCCTGGCGGCGGATGCAAAAACAGCAATCACCTGTGAAAAAATTCTCGACAGAGAAAGCACCGGTGACTGCACCTGATTAACTAGGGACAGAAAAGCGGTCATGGTTCCATAAGAAATGGTGTTGGACGCAACCTTAAGTGCACCGGTGATGAATGCAAAAAGATAAGCACTCATAAACGCACAATTAACACCAAAACGCATGCCAATATTGTATCGGCTCTTTTTGATGACCAGCTCCATCCTTCTCTTCTGAAGCTGCGCAAGTGCTGCCTGGCTTTCCTCTTCATATTGAAAGGCTTTCACAACATCTGCATGGGATATCTGCTCCTGTAAATAAATCCTGTAATCAGCTTCCGCTTGCTGCAGCTGCATATGAATGCGTTTCAGCTTAATCCCCATTACCAGACTGACGAATGCAATAAAAGGAACAGAAAGCAGTGCAAACAAAGCTATGGATGCATCAAAGATGTACAGAAGAACAAAAGCAAGGACAAATTGGAACACCGTCGCGGTCAGACCCGTGGAGACGTTGACAACACCGTCGCTGACCTGGCTCACATCACTGGTGAGACGTGTCAGCAAACCTTCGCTGTGCTGCTGGGAACGTTCAATCCAGACACTGTTCAGAATGTGACTATACATACTGGTTCGGATGTGGATAGACAGACGTTCCGTAAACCGTATAGCCAATACGGACAGCAGCATGCTGCCCAGCAGATTAATGCCGGAACAGACAACCATCAAAATGATAATACCTGTCACGTCCAGATATGCGGTCGCCAGATCTACCATATATTTATTTACTACTGCAGATCCGACGCCGATCACGATAAGGAAACAGCGAAGCAGGATCAGACAGAACAATTTTCCTCTATAAGGAGAAATCAATCTCAAGAGCCATCGAAACTCGTCAAAGCTGACATGCTTTGAATATAGGTATTTCTTGATTTTTTGCACTTTCTTTTAAACCTTTTCCTCACTAAACGAAAGTCTGCCTGAATATCAGACAGACTCATCTTCAATTACATCATATCCGCGCAATTTCTCTAACAGAGCATCCAGATCCATTTCTGCCCTCTCTCTGTCCACTTCAAATTCGGACAGAATGTCTTCTATCAGTTCTTCACGGCTACTGCCTTCACTCAGCTTCTCCCAAACGAAAGCAGACACATCATTCAATACAATGGCACCATCGAACTGACTGATATTACTTCCGGTGGGCATCACAATATGCTCACCTAACATATTACGCAGTGTAAATCCACTTTTAATTTTCATGTCTTGTTCAACCTCCAATATCATATCGGAACGGTGAAACACCAAATCCCTAACCTCTTTCGCAGCAGCCTCATCCGGTCCGCAGGTGACCCGGTAAACCGGTACAGAACTGCAAAGTCTCCGTATGAGCATCATAACCGCAGCAGCCGTATCCGTATCCCACATGGGAATGAAACACTGCTGAAGCAGACACCGCCAGGCTTGATTCAGGGAAAGACGCCGCACATAAGTGCTGTTTCCTCTTCGTATGCTGCAAATCGCCCGCAGAGGTACAGACACATTTACATAAATCTGCTCTTTTCCGTCCCATGGAACACCACTGACAACTATACCGTTTTTTTTCAGGCAAACAGAAGGTCTGTCTCCGCTTATAATCCTAGCACCAAGACCGGAATTCCAGCTTCTGGCCCGGGTAGATTTTCCTGTACCTGAAGGTGCGGTAAAACAAACTCCCTGACCGTCCAGTTCTACACAGGAGCTGTGCAGAGAAAGCACGCCCTGACTGACACTGGCACACTCCAGCGCCATGCGGATCAGCGGCAGTAATTTATCCTGTTGAAGAGTCGTATCTGTGACA
>JBJEMQ010000019.1:0-3546 GCA_051879755.1 Coprococcus sp.
AACAACTCTGCTTATATGCAATAATCTTTTTCACAACAATATCTGCTATTACAGCAAACAGAAAGCCCAGCAATGCACCAGCCAACACATCACTCGGATAATGGACGCCCAAATAAAGTCTTGTAAATCCCATAACAACTGCAAATGCCAGTGCAGCAATGCCAATGTTCCTGTGTCCTGCCAACAAAATGCTGCAGGCTGTTGCAAATGATGCACTGGTATGACCTGATGGAAATGACCAGTCTGACTGTTTTTCTATCAGCAATTCAAGTCCCGGAATTACTTCATACGGTCTGATTCTTGCTACCATATTTTTTATAACTATATTTATTACCAAAAGATTTAATATCAATGCTATGGCAGATGCAACTCCCGCTTTTCTATATTTTGGGATTATAATCATAATAATTGTAATGGCTATCCATATTATACCGGCATTTCCCAATATTGTTATACACTTCATTACAGGTGTCAGGAAATCGCATCTCAGATGCTCCTGTATCCATAGCAGAACATTACAATCCAACTCATATAATGTATCCATATTATCCTCCCTGAATATATCACAACCCGCATGGGCACTCGCATTATGCCGGCTTGTGCAAGCACAGCCGTCGCAATGCTCATTATATCCATGTCGGCTGTCGCCTCCATGTGGGCACTCGCATTATGCCGGCTTGTGCAAGCACAGCCGTCGCAATGCTCATTATATCACATATTATTTTCTATTTATATGCTGTACGCGTCTTTTTATCAGCTCTGCATACATGGCACAGGCATTTATGTATATAGCTGCAAATATTCCACAACATTCTACTCCATATATTCCTAATATAATTCCCAGAATAACCTCAACACAAAAAACAAATATGCTTCTTCTCCTGAACAGCTTTCTTTCTTTTATATTTAATGGCCTGTTTTCATGTTCCATAGGCGAGTAAACATATATTAAAATTCCCGAAACTATACATATAAGTAAATCAAATATTATATATTCAAATATCCCGACCCTGCAAAACAACATTGCAATAATTATGGAAATGCAGGATACAATATAGCATCCAATACCACTATTTATATGATATCCACCTGTATAGCTTCTCAAAATCATAAATGCCAGAATGAACACTATACTTTCTGATAGCATTTTCATGAATACACCTATTAAAATAAGAGATATCATATTTATAAGCAGCATGAGAGCCGTTTTGATGCCATACGAAAATATTTCCCCAACCAACTCCATGCTGCCTTTAAGTACATAGCTTATTTGCGAATGATTACGTTCTTTCATCTATGTATATTTTATATCTTTCCATACCCTTAGGTGCTTTGGGCTGTCCAAATATAAAAAAACATGAGAACGCATATGTACCTGCGACTGCTGCTGCCGCTACCATACTAAGCACTTTTTTTACCATATTTATTCCCTTTCCTCCTTCCTATGTTTTATTGTCTTATGACAATTTGAATATACATAAAAAGGAGCCTTACAGCATATATATGTAATAAAATGTGGTTTTCCATGTAACTTTTGCCAGCTTTTGCAGCAGTCCGGCTTAGTTTTGTAATTTATTCTATTGCATTGTACAGAATCACCTTCATTACAAACTTTTTATTATCATGCTCAATTTTTACATTTCCCTGATACGAATCTGCAATTTGCTTTATAATCTTTATCCCACATCCATGTTTTTCATTATCCTTCTTTGTTGTTTTATATTCTCCCATAAACATTTTTTTATTTTCCGCTCTTATGCAGGAATTAGCACACTCAATATACATATTATTTCCATGAATTCTTATAACAAGATTCATCCATCTGTTATTTTCAGGGCATTGCACCGAAGCCTCTATTGCATTATCGAGGATATTGCCAAGCATACGATTTATTCTATAATCATCAAATGATATATCGACAGGCACATTTATATCATATACAAATTCAATTTTGTAAGCCTCTATCTTTGTTCTTATCTGGTCAATAATCATATCAAACAGCCAATTTCCCGTTTCATGCCTGCAAAAAATTTTCATTCCGGATATTTTATTGTAATGTAATTTTAGTTTCTCGAGCTCCCCCCTTTCCAGATACATCATCTCCAGCATATAATTCTTCTTTATATCATGTCGAAAATTTCTCATTTCCTGCCATTTTTCACTTAATACTCTTACGTATCTTTTTAATATATTATAAGATTCTTTTATTCCATGGAAAAAATCTACATTTACTATATTTACACGAAGTCTGTTATACTGATCATAGGAAATTATATTGATAGCAAGAAGCGCAAGACAAATGCATGTCCAATTAAAGCTTACATTTATGTCAGAAACCATATACATCAGAACGCTCATACTGGCTCCGGGTATCGTCACTGTCTCCAGCCAGTCATATAGGGAAATTTTTACCATCTGGCCCAATGCTCCGATTTGTTTTTTGACTGCAATCCTATATATAAGAATATATAATTTTACTATTACAAATACAGCCAGCTTAGATACAGCCGAACCCACCAGCGCATATTTTGATGACATATTATTCATATCTATATCTTTTATGTTAAATAGCATAAACATCATATATAGCAAAATCTCAGAAATCATATTTGCAATTTCTATAAAAAAGACAACTGCAGCCTTTGACTTTAAATCACCATTATAAAATATATAGAATATGAAAAAATGCCATATGATGCCGGCACACAGTATGCCTGTCCTGGAATTATACAGATTATAAGAAATGAAATTATAGATTATCATACAACATACAAGTCCTCCAATACGGACTTTATTTAACATATATTTTGCCCCTAACACAGATGCCCCAAATCTGTCCAGTACAAATATGTAAAACAAATCTGTACCATAAGAAACAATATGTTCCAAATATTTCCCCTCCATTATATGATTTTTACCTATCTGACATCCAATCCAGATAAAATCTTCTGACATCTCTTCTTTTATCCAGACTTATTCCCAAGCGGACATCATTTACCATAATTATAAATTCTGTTCCGACCTCCCTTATATAATTAATATTTACAAGATACGATTTGTGAATACGCAGGAAAACCCCTGATTTTTCATTAAGCTTAGCTTCTATATCTGAAAGCTTCCCATAAAATTCATAAATATTATTCCGGCATATTACTTTTACAATTCTTTTATTACTTTCAAAATATAATATCTCTTTTATATTTACATTATAATGAATTCTATTGTAGCTGAAGGAAATTGTCTGCGGATATTTCATAATATGATTTATTGCACGCTCCAGAATATTAAAAAAAACATTGTTATCCAATGGCTTATCCAGAAACTGAAATGGCTGTACATCAAATGCGTCACGATAATACTGGCTATGAGCTGATATAAATATAAGCATCGTTTCCGGATAACTGTTTCTGAGCACTCTGGCTGCTTCTATTCCATCTATACGCGTCAGCTCAATATCCAGATAAATTAAATCATATATACCATGGTCTTCTATATCAATAAGCATCTCTTCTCCACTTAAAAATGTAGATACAGAGAAATTTATTT
>JBJEMQ010000020.1:0-12665 GCA_051879755.1 Coprococcus sp.
CTCTCCCCATACAGCAATCATTCCACCTAATATATTATCATATGACTTAAGACCGCCTTCATAATTAGCATCCCATTTTTCCAACGTCCAGTTTTTCTCAATATCCTTAACGGTATACGCCAGCGCTTCTTCCGTACAGCTTCTATCAGAAGGAACAAAGTAAAGATAATAATTATTTGTAACTATAACCTTAAATCCCTTCTCCTGCAGTTCAGGGACACTGGCACGTTTTTCTATCCTCTCCGCTCTCGTCTGTTCATTATCAGTCGCCCCATCATAGCTCCAATATACAATCTGGATATTTTTATTGATATTATCAATATTGTCATGTTGTATCAAATCATTCCATATGCGTACTGTATATCCATTTTCCCGCAGATATTCCGCCTGTTTATTTATAAAGTCCGTCATAGCGGTTCCCCAGTTTGTCCAATATTCATCACACCCCATATGAAAATATGTGCAGCCTTTAAAAAGCGTTGCATACTCACTAAGAAGCTCTGCAGCCAGTTTTTTGCCCTCACCAGTTGTTATATTAAGCTCACCCGGAACCTCCTGCTGATTAACTGCTATCTGAGCTATACTATAGGTATCTCCATATTCAGCCAGTCTGAAAAAACCCGACATATGCCCGGGCATATCAATCTCTGGAATAATATCTACGTTCTTACTATTTGCATAATCAAGAATTTCTCTTATCTGTTTTTCACTTAAAAATAATTTTTCTGTATAAGAATTATAACAGCTTCCATTCTCCCTCACTTCGGCTTTATCAACAGTCTGACCTAATGTTTCACATTCAACCCCTACGTTTTCATTATCACTGAGATGAAGCTGCAAAAAAGAATTTTCATTTTCAGATAATATATCAATATACTTTTTAATCTCTGCTACAGAATAATACCTCCTGGCACAATCGAGTAAAATTCCACTTTGCATATTCCCCGTATTCTCTTCCGGTAATCTGCTGTCTGCTGCCTGAGCCGGCATCATCACAGAGCCATTAAAAAATACAAGAAAAAACGATATTATTGTCATAAAAAAAATAATACCTCGTATTAAAATATGTCTTTTCGTAATTAATCCCATCTATGCTATCCCCTCTTTACTCTTTAAACGTCTCCCCATTGCCCGGAGTCAATGAGACTACAGTCATCTTATCTTACTGACTGCTCCCACGGGCAAGTCTGTGGGTTTTCGCCGCAAATTTGTAACATCTCTGTGTTCCTGCTATATCAAAGCATAAAGCCCTAATCCCGGAATCAAACCGGAAATCAGGGCTTCTGTTATTATTCAAACTGTCTGTCTTTATAATGATGTGCCTCTTCAAGCATCATATCCTTGACTTTCATAAGACGCACCTGCGTACTACGTTCATTTTCATCAAGCTTCATACTAATATATCTGATTCCCTCCTGAGTCTCAGGTATAATAACATGTTCCAATGCATTTACTCTTCTACGCGTCTTTTCTATCTCTGCCGCAAGCATCTGACAGGATTTTTCTATCTCTGCAAGCTTCAGCATATCAGGGAGAATATCTGATAATGACTTTACTGCATCATCCAAATCTCCTGACGTGAAAGCAAAACCATATGAATAAATGTCATTTTCATCGGCACTCTTTGTTTTATATTCAAATACCGGAATATCTACACTCATGACATTCCTTTCGCCTACCTCAAGCTGAACCTCCTGCTTTGGTGCCATAAGCGCTGTATGGAGTGTCTGCTCACTCATTCCTGCCTTGGCAATTACAAAGTTGGTATTTGCAGCCTTTATACCTGCCTCAACCTTCTGACGTAATGCCATATTTTCTCTGGCCAGGTCAAGGAACTGTCTCATAAGCTCATCTCTTTTATCTTTTAAAAGCTTATGACCTCTTGAAGCCGTAACCAGCTTTTTCTTAAGCCTCGTAAGCTCCATTCGTGTAGGATTTACAACAACATTTGCCATACATTCGCCTCCTTCCAATTAATCTGTCCGCAAGATGACCATCCTGCCTTCTGTTACTTTCCATAATACATATCAAGCCATTTGTCATCAATACGCTTCAGTTCAGACCTTGGAAGGATGGAAAGTAATTTCCAGCCGATATTTAAGGTTTCTTCTATGCTTCTGTCTGTTTCATACCCCTGGGATACATATTCCTTTTCAAATGCCTCTGCAAATTTCGCATACAGAATATCAATATCTGAGAGTGCTGATTCTCCAAGGATAGTCATAAGCTCTTTTGCATCCTTACCACGTGAATATGCCGCAAACAGCTGGTTCATGGTACTTGCATGATCACCTCTGGTCTTGCCCTCACCAATACCCTTATCCTTCAAACGTGACAGAGACGGAAGTACATCTATAGGTGGCATAACACCTTTTCTGTACAATTCTCTGGAAAGAATAATCTGTCCCTCTGTTATATATCCTGTAAGGTCAGGAATAGGATGCGTTTTATCATCCTCAGGCATGGTAAGAATAGGTATCATGGTAATACTTCCGTTCTTACCCTTCTGACGTCCGGCTCTCTCATAAAGAGTAGCAAGGTCAGTATACATATAACCCGGATATCCACGACGGCCCGGAACCTCTTTTCTCGCTGCTGACACCTCACGAAGAGCATCTGCATAGTTCGTAATATCTGTCAGGATAACAAGTACATGCATACCCTTTTCAAATGCCAGATATTCAGCAGCCGTCAGAGCCATACGTGGTGTAGCAATACGTTCTACAGCAGGATCATTTGCAAGATTAATAAACAGGACTGTTCTATCGATAGCTCCCGTCTCCTTAAAGCTCTCTGTAAAGAAGTTTGCCTCTTCAAATGTAATACCCATTGCCGCAAATACAACAGCGAAAGGTTCATCTGTTCCGCGAACCTTTGCCTGCCTTGCTATCTGGGCTGCCAGATTGCTATGCGGAAGACCTGATGCAGAAAAAATAGGAAGCTTCTGTCCTCTTACCAGTGTATTTAGTCCATCTATAGCTGATATACCTGTCTGAATAAACTCAGACGGATAGTTTCTGGCTGCCGGATTCATCGGAAGACCATTTATATCTCTTCTCTCATCCGGAAGAATATCAGGGCCATTATCTATAGGACGGCCAAGACCATCAAATACTCTTCCAAGCATATCCTCGGATACGCCAAGCTCCATACTTCTGCCGAGGAAACGAACCTTACTGTTTGAAAGATTTATACCTGTTGAATTTTCAAATAACTGTACAAGTGCATCACAACCATTTATCTCAAGTACTTTACAACGTCTTACCTCACCATTTGCAAGTTCAATTTCTCCAAGCTCATCATATGTTACATCGGAAACTCCATGAACAAGCATAAGCGGGCCTGCAACTTCCTGTATTGTTTTATACTCCTTTGGCATATCTTAGTCCTCCTTTCCTATAGCATTTTCTATTTCCTGATGAAGACTGTTCATAATAGCCTCATATTCAGCTTCAATATTCTCAGGTAATGTATATTTATATCTTCCTATCTTCTCACGCACTTCCATGTTCAGAATATTTCTGATGGTTGCACCCTTTTTAAGTGCTTCAGCTGACAACTCATAAAATGCCAGAACAAGCTCCATCATAAGGAACTGCTTCTTAAGTGGTGTATAGGTATCTACCTCATGGAAAGAATTCTGGTGAAGGAAATCCTCACGAATAGACCTCGCAGCCTCCATCTTAAGTCTGTCTCCTGCAGAAAGAGCATCCATACCTACCATCTTTACGATTTCATCAAGTTCTGCCTCTTCCTGAAGAAGTGTCATAAGCTTCTGTCTGTCACTCATCCAACGCTCATCAACATTTTCTTCAAACCATTTGCCCATACTGTCTACATAAAGAGAATATGATGTCAGCCAGTTAATTGCCGGGAAATGTCTCTTGTAAGCAAGCGCCGAGTCAAGTCCCCAGAATACCTTTACTATACGAAGGGTGGCCTGGGAAACAGGCTCAGATATATCACCACCAGGAGGAGATACGGCTCCTATAACTGATAATGCTCCAACTCTTTCCTCTGAACCAAGTGTCTTTACCATACCGGCACGCTCATAGAACTGTGCAAGACGTGAACCAAGATATGCCGGATATCCTTCCTCACCGGGCATTTCCTGAAGACGGCCGGACATCTCACGAAGAGCCTCTGCCCAACGTGATGTTGAATCAGCCATCAGCGCAACAGAAAATCCCATATCCCTGAAATACTCAGCTATTGTTATACCTGTGTATATAGATGCTTCACGGGCTGCAACAGGCATATCTGATGTATTTGCAATAAGGACTGTCCTTTCCATCAGCGAATGACCTGTTTTTGGATCCTTAAGCTCCGGAAACTCATTCAAAACATCTGTCATTTCATTTCCTCGCTCGCCACATCCTATATATACTACAATGTCAGCTTCAGCCCATTTTGCCAGCTGATGCTGTATAACTGTCTTTCCACTTCCAAATGGTCCCGGAACTGCTGCCACACCACCCTTTGCAATAGGGAAGAATGTATCTACAACTCTCTGACCTGTGATAAGCGGCATTGCCGGTGGTATCTTCTCTACATAAGGGCGTCCCTTACGTACAGGCCACTTCTGCATAAGTGTAAGTTCTTTATCACCATCTGCCGTTTCAACCACACATACAGTTTCCTCAACTGTAAAATCTCCTGATTTAATTTCCTTAATAGTTCCTTCTATTCCATATGGAACCATTATCTTCTGTGTAACAACTACAGTTTCCTGCACTGTACCGATTACATCTCCGGCAGTAACCTTGTCACCAACCTTTGCAGTACTCTTAAATGGCCATTTTATATCTCTCTTAAGTGACGGAACCTCAACACCTCTCGCAAGATTATTTCCACATACCTTCATGATATCATCAAGAGGTCTCTGGATACCATCATATATACTGCTGATAAGTCCCGGTCCGAGTTCAACAGAAAGCGGCATACCTGTAGATTCAACAGGTGCTCCCGGTCCGAGACCGGATGTTTCCTCATATACCTGAACCGATGCTTCATCACCATGCATCTCTATTATCTCTCCGATAAGTCTGCTGTCACTAACTCTTACAACATCGAACATATTCGCATCTCTCATGCCCTCAGCTATAACAAGAGGTCCAGCAACCTTCTTTATCTTACCTATAGCCACGAAAAAATCACGCTCCTTCCATACTAATTTCCACCGAACAGAATATCTGAACCGACTGCCTGTTCAACAGATTTCTTAACACCGGTTATACCCATTCCTGTATTTCCTGATACTCCGGGAATAAGGATAATTGCCGGCTTCATTGCTGATTTATATTTGTCAATTTCTTTACTGAGCAGAGCCGCCAGAGATTCTGTAATATATATAACAGCATAGTCACCTTCAGCTAATCTCTTAAGCTGTGCCTCACCATATTCAGGGTCTGATACCGGAAATGTTTCAAGCCCTAACGTGGCAAATCCATATATGCTGTCATAATCACCCAGAACTGCTATTCTATACATACATTTCCCTTACCCTTTCCCTGATAGCCTCGTCAGGCAATCCGTTTAGTTTACCTGACAATACAATTCTAACAGTTTTTATTTCATTTAATCTTGCCAGAATATAAGCAACCAACGGACCTACTGTGAAAGAATTAAATTTCTGTGGTTTTATGGTCTCTATTATTCTGTTATCACACCAGCGTTCAAAGGCTGACGAACTAATGCTCAAAGCTTCAGCGCCTCCACGATACTCTGTTTCCTCAAGATATTTAATTATATCATCCATACCTGAGAGAGCTGCCTTTGCCAGCCTGTCTATATTCAGAGATTCACAAGGAGCCATGGCTCTTCTCATGAATTCCATTGATTTTGCGGTTTTATGTGATCTTACTGCAATTTTTATATTCGCAACTGCAACTGTATTTTCTGCATAATCCTTAAGTAGATCATCCTTTGCTTTTTTTGCAGCCTCCATCATTGCCAACAAAGTGCCTCTGTCTATAATTACATCGCACATCTGTCCATCACCTATATGTGCCATTGACTCATATGCTTCCTCTGCACAAGCCTGCATATATGATGGCAGCAGTGAGAAATCTTTATTTTTCACAATTTCCAACATCTGCTCACCACTTATGGAACAGTTTTCATAGAACACGTCAGCCGGTGTTTCTCCTGCCACTACCGTTTTGATGGCAGCCTTCAGATTATGGAATAAATCCGGCATCAGGATTACATCAAATACTGACATATCCGGAACCATCTCGGATATAACTTCCCATGTTCTCTTAGTTTCTGTATTCAATATGGCTTCTGCATTATCTCCATCAGTCTCACTGTTGCCCCATCCATGTTCTATAAGAAACTGTATACTTTCCTTATAGCTTTTTGCAGCAATAAGCTGCTCTATGGTAGTCTGCGAAAACAGCGACATCTCTAACGCTCTGATTCTGGCAACCGCATAAATGTATTTTTCTGCCATTTACTTACCTCCCAAGCTATGCAAACAAAAATGAATTTACCTTGTCTGCCAGTCTCTCTCTTTCTGCGTTAAACATTGCTTTAAATGAACAATTCTCCTCTATACCGCCATATACCAGAATGAATCCTCCATCTATGTTCTTTGGCTTATCGGCAATGACCAGCTTTCCACCTTTTGCTTCTGCCGTCTTTGCAATTCTAGCCTCCATATCCTTTGGAAGTCTCTTCAAATCCTTATCTGAAAAGTATATTTCCCCATTGCCATTCTGTATTGATTTGTCAAGGCATTTCTCTATAAGGGCGAAATACTTATCATCATCAAGATTAAGAATTTTTTTATATGCTTTATCAATAATATCATTTATTATTTCCTGCTTTGCTTTAAGAACAGCCTGCCTCTTCTTCAAGTCTGATGATGATTTTGCTCTTGCATCGCCACTTGCTTTTTCAAGTACAAGTTTTTCATCCGACTGAACCTGTATTTTACCGGCTGTTTTTTCTGCCTCAGCTATTATTTTATCGGCATCAGCATTTGCAGTTTTAATAATGTCACTTGCACAGGTATTTGCTTCTTCGAGAATCTGTTCAACGATTTTCTCTAATCCTGTCATAATTTATCTCCTATCATATATTAAGCTTATAATAATGTGCTTCTTATACCGGAACACCATTTACTGCAAGAATTGACACAAGCAATGCAAGAATAGCATATGTCTCAACCATGGCTGGGAAAAGCATTGCTTTACCAAACTGATCCGGCTTCTTTACAACTATACCTATAGCTGAAACAGCTGTCTTACCCTGATGTCTGCCTGATACAAGACCAACTATTGCAATAGGAAGACATGCAGCCAGAATCATAAGTCCCTGTGATGTTGAAAGATTTGCAGGACTGCCTGACAATAAGCCTATTTTTGAAAGAGCAATGAAACCTACAAGAAGTCCGTAGATACCCTGTGTACCCGGAAGAAGCTGCATAATAAGAACCTTTGCAAACTTACTTGGATCTTCGCTTACTACACCTGATGCTGCCTGACCTGCAACACCTACACCATATGCAGAACCCATACCTGCTAAAATAACTGCTAAAGCAGCTCCTGTTAATGCTAAAACTGTACCCATTGACATAATTAATTTTCCTCCTTAATATCTACATATTTAGTATTTTCTTTAAATGGATTAAATGGAATTCCTCCACCCTCATAAAACTTTCCAAAAAACTCAACATACTGAAGTCTACAGGTATGAACATAGGCACCAAGCATATTAATAGCAAGGTTAAATGTATGACCTATTATAAATACCAGTATAAATACAATAACTCCAAATACACCATCACCAACCATACTTCCCATCTGGTTTACAACCTGGGCTATAACTCCTGTTGCAAGTCCGAGAGCCAGAAGTCTGGAGTATGATAAAAGATCTGATAACCATCCAGTCAGATTATATATATCGTACAAACCAAGCGCAAATCTTAACACAGGATTTTTACTGTTTCTGCCTGACATAAGGATTATGATTACTGCACCGGCTATGGCAAGCACATAACTTAGTATCTTAACCTCCGGTGAAAAGTTAAATGTCATCTGCGCTATTGATGCAAATAACTCAGTCGGCATAAGCATCATCACAAGTCCTGTAATAAGCATAAACCACGATACTACATCTGATATAAATCCTACTACATCTTTTTTCTTAAGGCACATATATCCCTTAAGCGCCAGACCGCCATACAGATGTATAAGTCCAAATAGCAGTGAGAACACAAGCATCTTCATAGGATTATCAAGTGGTGCAAACCACACAGGTTTAATAACTACTTCATGATGAAAGAATGTTCTGGATACTACCGTAATCAAATCTCCAAAATAGCCTCCGAATAAAACACCCCATACAAGTGTTGATATGCCGCAATACATAAACAGTCTTATGGATTTTGCCATACTTTCGCTCATCTTAGGGAATTTCTTCAATATAATGAAGCACGCAAGAAATATGATAAGCCCGTATGCAGCATCCGAAAGCATCAGTCCGAACAGGAAAATATAGAATATACACATCGGCGTTGTCGGATCCATCTCTCCCTTTCCCGGAAGTCCAAAGGAAGCAAGTACTCCTTCTGCCGAAGCAAATGCTTTTGGATTCTCAAGCTTCACCGGTGCTGTTTCGTCCTCAGGTATATCCTCTGTTTCCACCATAAGGTTATA
This sequence comes from Coprococcus sp., assembly GCA_051879755.1. GTDB lineage: Bacteria > Bacillota > Clostridia > Lachnospirales > Lachnospiraceae > Coprococcus. The sequence continues at coordinate 8,664 of JBJEMQ010000020.1, forward strand.
GTTTTCATTTAATTCATCAACTATTTTTTTCTCATCTCTTGCCAGAATATATCCGGTTATTACAAAAGTAGTTTTAGACTGGAGAAGTTCACCTAATACCGCGTATTTCTCAGCCCTTATCCTATAGTAATCTGACAGTAACCTTATATTATCTCTTTCCTTAGCCAGTTCCGAAAGCTTACTTTTTATTTCTTCTATTTTCGAATTATATTCTTCAATATTCTTTTTATATTTTTCAACCTTCCCCTTTGGAGTACGTTTTGAAAAATACGATATTCTTGTAAAGCCCTCAGCCCTTAATGCTTCCTCAAGCTTTGCAGAATTTTGTTTCATACATATGGCAAATATACATGTCTGATCCTTATCGCTTGAAATAACTGTTATATCATATCCTGTAAGCTCCGGCTGTCTTTTTTCAACCATTGCCTCTATCATATCACTGTTAAGTCCGGGACCCATGCTTCCTATTATGACATCGGTTGTTTTTGTTCCTGTTGTATTTATAGGAATATCCATATTGAGCCATGGAGTTAACCCTTCTATGGCAACTTCACATTTATTTATTAAAGCCTTACAATTCGCTATTTCTTTATTAAGCTCCTGTATATTTTTTACAATCAGATTATATTTTCCTCTGTCAGCAATGATTTCCTTCATCCTGTCATCGGAAATCTCTTTTTTCCCTTCCAATGACGCAAAAAGTGATGTTTTCTCAGGAACATAATGCTGTAATATCTCCAGTGCTGCGTCCGTATTCTGGACACGTTTTTCATACTTGGATTTCTGGCTGGTAGTATTTGTCCTTTTAAATACTTCATTCTCTTCATTTGAAGTACTAATTTCAACTGCGCCCATTGCCTGAAGTCTTTCAAGAATTGATTTCCTGTCTTTCTTCATTGCGCATATATTGATTTTTTTCATTGCAAGTACTGCCACTTTACTACCTCCCTTCTTATATTTTTTAATGCAGACATAATAATTACACTGCTATATAAGTTCATTCATAACCATTTCTATAGCTGCCTGCTCTTTATCTGCTGCAATCTTTTTTAAGGAACCTATTTCAGTTGTGGCATCATCAAGTGCTTTATCAATCAGCTTTTTTTCATTAGCCTTTTGCTCATCTGCTGCTTTCTTTAAATCTGACCTGGCTGCAATATGTGCCTGCTCTGTTATCTCTTCTGCTTTCTTCTTTGCATTATCTAATATAACATCAGCTTCCTCTTTAGCCTTTTTTACTATATCATCAGCCTTTGCCTCTGCGTCACAGACTGTTTGCATGGTTTCCTGTAGCATGTGTTAATCCTCCTTAATTTATTTTGAATTTACATTATTATTTCTAAATATAATTATGTCATAATCCAATCGTTTTTATTTTATATTGTGTGACTTATCTTTTCAAGCAATTTTTAGCTATATGCGCAAATTTTCACCGTTATTTTCTGTATTTTTTTACAATTTTTACAAATTTAAAATTTTTATGCATTATGTTCATGACTTGGCGCAAAATTATGCTCACATTAATATAGGAGCATCCTTCGTGTCGAAAAATGCTCCCATCCTTAGTATTATTATGCTGATTTTTATTTTTACTATTCAATCATACCAATTCTTCTTATATGACGTTCATCATTTGAAAATGGTGTATCAAGGAAAGTATCAACTATCTTTAATGCAAGGCCTGCCCCTATTACTCTTGCTCCCATAGCAAGCATATTTGCATCATTATGCTCTCTTGTTGCCTGTGCGCTAAAACAGTCATGGCAGAGTGCAGCTCTGATTCCGTGTACCTTGTTTGCTGCTATAGATATTCCTATTCCTGTTCCGCAGACCAGTATTCCTTTGTCACACTCGCCGGAAGCTACTGCATTTGCTGCTGCCTGAGCATATATCGGATAATCTACCGATTCACTGCTGTAACATCCGTAATTCTTATATTCCAATCCTCTTTCATCAAGATGTTTTATAATCTCCTGCATTAATTCATATCCGCCATGGTCACATCCAAGTGCTATCATTTTCAATCCTCCTCAATTTGCTGCATATATAGTTAATCACATTAATTTGCTGCATATATGCTTATAGTTAATCACATTAGCTTTATCTATTCAACTATTATTACCCTATGTCCGGCTGCCTTAATAAGGCGGTTCATTATTGCATATCCCATATCGCCTTCTTCAAAGGACTCGCTATATATATAATCCGCACCAATATCATCACATGTCCTTAGTAGTGCATACAGTCCTGCAGATACAGTTATCTCATTTTTCTTACTTCCTGCATCATATACATTCTGACATCTGTACAGACTTACATTTTCCGTATCAGCAAGTACTGCTGTTTTATAGCCTTCCGCATTTTTCTCTGCCACAAGTCGTTCTATTTCTTTAACCACATTTTCACGGGAACCTTCTACTATAGTAAGCTGACCCTTTGGTGCATAATGGGTATATTTCATTCCCGGAGCCTTTGGTCTTAAAGCAGTATCCATTCCTGCTATGGCAGGGTCTATATCCACATCGCCTAATATATCCTTTATCATTTGAGCAGATATAAATCCGGGTCTTAATATTGTAGGCCGTTTTGATGTTATATCAACTATAGTAGATTCAATCCCTATTCCTACAGGACCTCCGTCCAGAACCATATCTATTCTGCCATCCATATCCTGCATTACATGTGCTGCAGTTGTAGGAGATGGTCGTCCTGACAGATTGGCACTTGGTGCTGCAATAAATACTCCCGAGTCCTTAATAAGCTTTAGTGCCGCCGGATGAGACGGCATTCTTACAGCTACCGTATCAAGTCCTCCTGTTGTAGTATCCGGAACACACTTTTTCTTATTAAAAATAATAGTAAGTGGCCCCGGCCAAAAGGCTTCCATCAATTTTTTAGCCTGTTCAGGCACATCTGAAGCCAGCTGATATACACTATCCGTTTCAGCTATATGTACAATCAACGGATTGTCAGATGGTCTGCCCTTTGCACTATATATTCTGCCTGCCGCATCAGCTCTTAAAGCATCACCTCCAAGACCATATACAGTTTCCGTCGGAAATGCAACAAGGCCTCCATTTTTTAATATCTCCGCAGCAGTTCTAAATGCCCATTCATTCTCAAGTTCTGCTTTTGCTTCTATAGTTTTCATATCATTATCCCTTAATGTAAGTATATAAACTGTCCCAGCATATACCATTTACCATCAATAACACCAACATACATGGTTTCTTCACCTGTATATGAATTAAGATTGCCTTTATATGTTTCTGTTAAATCAACCTTCAAAAGGTAATCGAAGCTCAAATCAACTTCATAATATGTATTATATGCTTTCTCAAAATCGCTTATCTCATTTTTTTCAACTTCTTCTGAATCGTCAATTGTGTATGAAACAGTAAATGGTTCTCCATAATAATTCAGGATTCCTTCCCAGTACTCATCAACCGAATCATAACCCACCGTATCAAGTGTAGACTCCCATGCCTTCTCACCTATATTCTCAGGATAAAATGACTTCGTAGCTTCTGTATCCTGATCGGCATAGGCTGCAAAATATTCATCCAGCAATGCTTTATAACCATCTTTATCAAACTTATTTCTTGTCATAAACAATATCAGTACGACAGCTGCTGCTATAACAACAACGCCTGCCGTTATTCCAACAATAAGAGGTGTCTTACTCTTCTTAGGTACAGTCTGCGCCGCCTGATTCTGATACATTCCATTATTTTGCTGATAGCCCTGATTTGACTGGTAACCTGCCTGACGGTTTGACTGATAGCCCTGGTTTGACTGGTAACCTGCCTGACGGTTTGGCTGATAGCCCTGGTTTGGCTGATAACCTGCCTGCTGATAGCCCTGGTTTGACTGGTAACCTGCCTGACGGTTTGACTGATAACCCTGGTTTGGCTGATAACCTGCCTGCTGATAGCCCTGGTTTGACTGGTAACCTGCCTGACGGTTTGACTGATAACCCTGGTTTGGCTGATAACCTGCCTG
>JBJEMQ010000020.1:12765-16078 GCA_051879755.1 Coprococcus sp.
CCCTGGTTTGGCTGATAACCTGCCTGACGGTTTGGCTGATAGCCCTGGTTTGACTGATTACCTGCCTGACGGTTTGGCTGATAGCCCTGGTTTGGCTGATAACCTGCCTGACGGTTTGGCTGATAGCCCTGGTTTGACTGATTACCTGCCTGACGGTTTGGCTGATAGCCCTGGTTTGACTGATTACCTGCCTGCAATTTTGCCTCAGGTACATTTGACAGACTCCATTCCAGATTTCTTCTAAACATATCACCTATTGTATCAGGATTTGTCTGATTATTTATATTAGACACAACAGTAACAAATGCATTTTTGAACAAGCCTTCTGCCTGTGCCTGATCACCAATATCAGAAACCATATAATAATAATTCTGTTTTAGTAACATATAAAGCTGCTGCCGGCCTTTATCATCCCCCGCCAGCATTGCCTCTACTGCACTTTTGTAATCCATGATGCATCTCCTAACATGATATTTATCCAAATCATAAAATTATTTTATCCTCATTATTTATACATGTCAATTTCATATTTCATAATAAAATCACATATATTATATGGTCATAAATCATAAAAGGAGTTTATAAGTGAAAGGAATTAATTTTAAAAGCATACAATTTATATATATGCTGATATGTATTTTTTCAATATTGTGTGCATTTATCCTGTATGGCTGTCATCATAAAGAAAACTCCCACAAGGATATTTCTGCTAATGATATATCATATAATTCAGAAATGCCGGAAATGTCTGAATCATCCGAATCAACTGCTATGGATTTTATTATAACCATCGATCCGGGGCATGGAGGATTTGATCCCGGCAAGGTAAGTGCCGATGGGATAAAGGAAAAAGATATAAATCTGTCCATATCTTTAAAATTAAAACAAAAGCTTGAGGACATGGGATTCATCGTGTATATAACCAGAGACAGTGATACAAGCCTTGATGATAAAAGTAATGGTAGCAAAAAAATGTCTGATTTAAACAATAGAATTCTATTTGCTGCTGACAACAATTCCGACTTAATGCTGAGTATACATCAGAATAGTTTCTCCGGAACATCTGTACATGGTGCACAGGTATTTTATTATGATACATCTGAAGAAGGACGCCTTCTCGCCGGTTTTATCCAGGAGCAGATACGCATAACAGCAGATACAGACAACAAGCGTGAAATCAAAGGCAATACTGAATATCTTCTGCTTGCTAAAAGCACATGCACATCAGTAATTGTTGAATGTGGCTTTTTAAGCAATACTGATGAATGCAAAAAATTGTGTAGCGAAGAATATCAGGAGCTTTTGGCTTCCGCTATCGCTGATGCTGTTATGAAATATTACCAAAGTAAAAAAGAAACGGCGGCTGTAGCCGGCAGTATATCTTACATACTTTGGCATAGAAAAGCCTGCATATGTTTTTCCATGCAGGCTCCAATGGCTTATTTGTAGTGTAATTCTATGCCTCAATAATTATAAATATCTTTGAGAATTTAAAAATTAAATATACCTGCCTTTAAATTTTTTATCGACCTCCTCTGCATTAATTTTTTCTATATCTTTCCTGTCATATTAAAGGTGCGCTGTGAATATATTAATCATATGTTGGAGAAGATATATTGGACATCCTTAGTTGTATCATTTCTTTTCTACATGTCTACATGGGAAATATCTGAAACAGAACGAAACAGATGAATGGATATAGAAACCATAGAATTATTCGATTTGTTTATGATGTCCTGAATGCAATATTATAGTATTTTTTTTATGATTGCAATAATTTTGCCTGATACTTAACAGAAGTTTTATACTACTCCACAAATCAGCGAACATTTGCTATCTACTATACATATTGTATATATGGGATACATCTTTCACAAAAATTTAATAATTTAGAACCATATTTTCATAAGATATCCTATTTTACTTATTCATCAAATATGTTAAACTATGTACACATCTTATGGATATGCTGGACTTTAAAGTAAAGGGGATGATCCTATTGAAGATTGAACGTTTAAGTGAAAACCAGATAAGATGCACACTTAACAAGGCCGATCTGGCAGAAAAGGAATTAAAGATATCTGAGCTGGCCTATGGAACAGCCAAGGCAAAAGAGCTTTTTAAAGAAATGATGCAGCAGGCATCCATAGAATTGGGATTTGAGGTGGACGATATACCACTTATGATCGAGGCAATCCCTGTATCACCTGATTGTCTTATATTAATCGTCACCAAAGTAGAAGATCCTGACGAGCTTGATACACGTTTCTCACGCTTCTCTAAGGTTAACGAATTTGACATAGAAAGCGATGATGATGAAAATGAAAACGAATATTATATGGCTGATAACGACGAATTTCAACAGAATGCTTCGGATTCAAACCAGCCTATAGCACCCGAAACAATATTTGATGCCATTGAAGGACTTGTAAATACAATATCAGGGCTTGCTACAGGCAAAAACAATGCCGACGGCACAACTGCATCAACTGATGAGACTGCAGCTAATGCTATTCCCGCCAAGACAAACGAAATATTCAGAGTCTTTGTATTTGACTCAATAAATACTATTATAAAAGCATCAAAGCAAATAGCGGGCTTTTATTTTAGTTGCAATACATTGTATAAAAATCCGGGTAGCAACAAATTTTACCTTTTAATAAGAAGAGATAATAATTCAGCGCCTGAATTTTCCCGGGTATGCAGTATATTAAGCGAATATGGAACCAGCATCAAGACATCTTATGCTATGCCTTACCACTTTAATGAACACTATAAAATAATTATTGAAGAAGATGCTGTTCAGACATTATCCGCTTTATAACTCTTTATATTTAAGAACAAAGCGTATTGTTTGCAAAACAATTCAGAGAAATTTCTTTATTACTAAATTAAGAAAAGGCTGATGCAATATTTCTTTACTCTGACTATACAATCAGGGTACTTGCCAAATATCGCATCAGCCTTTTATATATCATATATCTATATCATCATTTTCTATAACAGCTTTAGGATTTACAAATAAAAGCTCATTCATATACTCATAACCATATTTCTTACCTATGTAGTCAGCACACTCCTTTATATATGGTGCCTTCTCATATGAATCACGAGCTCCGGTAGCAACAAAATGTACAAGCTGATTCTTAAGCAGTTTTTTTACAAAATTCTTTGTATCATGCCCCAATTCTCCCATTACAGCCGCTGCCCGTATCTGTATATAAGCTCCAAGCTGTATAAGTTCTTCTACCTTTTCCTCATTAAGGCACTCATAGCATTCCGTATCAGCAACTATAGGTATATAATCATCCAT
>JBJEMQ010000021.1:0-3531 GCA_051879755.1 Coprococcus sp.
GAGACCGGATTTATCAATAGTGACTATGATAATTATTTGTTTGATTACAATTTTGAGAAAATAGCAGATGCGATAGCACGTGCAGTAGATGAAACTATAGAATAAAATAATAAAATGACAAATAAATATAGAATAAACTGAAAAAGGTGTTGACAGGTAGAGAAATTAATGATAAAGTAACTGCTGATGAACTGCCGAAGACAGTAGGTGCCGTAAGGTATAAGGAGATAACGCCTACCGAGGATAGATGTTTATTTTAATTGGTTTCATCTAATACGATGAAGCGGTTGAATTAAGATAATCACTATACAAGAGTAAAGATATTGTTAATTTGAATTTAACTATATGCTCTCAAGTCTTTGGATTTGGGAGCTTTTCTTATATGTGCAGTCATTAGTAAAATAAGGAGGCGCATTATGGCAAAGGTAGAAATTAAGAAGCCAATAGTTGAAGAGATTAAGGCTAACTTAGAAGGTGCTGCAACAGCTGTTGTTGTTGATTACCGTGGACTTACAGTTGAACAGGATACACAGCTTCGTAAGTCATTAAGAGAAGCTGGTGTTGTATACAAGGTATACAAGAACACAATGATTAATTTCGCTATTGAAGGAACAGAGTTCGAAGGACTTAAGGTTTGTCTTGAAGGTCCTACAGGACTTGCTATTTGTAAGGATGATGCTACTGCAGCAGCAAGAGTTTTAGCAGATTTCGCTAAGGATGCTCCTGTTCTTGAACTTAAGGGCGGCGTTGTTGAAGGTACATTCTACGATGCAGCTGGTATAACAGCTATATCAAAGATTCCATCAAGAGAAGTACTCATTTCCAAGTTCCTTGGAAGCATACAGTCACCTATCGCAAATTTTGCTCGTGTTATCAAGCAGATTGCAGAACAGAAGGAAGCTTAATATTAAGGTTTCTGTACTATTTAGAAAATCAAGTAGGAATTATCGGTAATTCAATTGCCGGGTAGTTCTCGAATAATTGTATTAAACAAAATTTATATTAATGGAGGAAAATAATAATGACAACTCAGGAAATTATTGAAGTAATCAAAGGTTTATCAGTTTTAGAGTTAAATGATTTAGTTAAAGCATGTGAAGAAGAATTTGGTGTATCAGCAGCAGCTGGTGTTGTAGTTGCAGCAGCAGGAGCAGATGCAGGTGCAGCAGCTGAGGAGAAAGATTCATTTGATATCGAGCTTACAGAAGTAGGCCCTAACAAGGTTAAGGTTATTAAGGTTGTTAGAGAGCTTACAGGCTTAGGTCTTAAGGAAGCTAAGGACGCTGTTGATGGTGCTCCTAAGGTTATTAAGGAAGGCGCTACTAAGGAAGAGGCTGATGACGCTAAGGCTAAGTTAGAGGCTGAAGGTGCTAAGGTTACATTAAAGTAATCAAATATATCAATCAACTAAATCCGGTTTGGCCGATTCGAAGTCGGTCAAACCGTTTTTATGCTTTGCTTGGATTGCAGAAATGCGCAGATGCCAATGTTGGCGATAATTAATTATCTTTACAATTAATCTGATACAGATACATTCTTGAAATCAAAAATATGTGAAATTCAAAAAATTCAAAAATATTCCAGAATAATTGTTGACAATTTAAAAACTTCGTGATAGCATGATAAAATGTCACTATTGTGGGTTGGTTTACGAAAAAACAGCTTACATATGACAAATAGCTTTTAAAATAAATTCCAAGGGGTGAATGTGTCGATGGAAAAGAACAGAATTAGTCCTGTTGAATCCGGAAAAGGAATCAGAATGAGCTATTCTAAGCAGAAGGATGTATTAGAAATGCCTAATTTCATTGAGGTTCAGAAGAATTCCTATCAGTGGTTTCTGACTGAAGGTCTCAGGGAAGCATTTAAGGATATTTCTCCTATCTCAGACTATACAGGTCAGCTCAGTCTGGATTTTGTGGATTTCCAGTTATGTAGAGACGATGTAAAGTACACAATCGAAGAGTGTAAAGAGAGAGATGCAACATATGCTGCACCACTTAAGGTAAAGGTAAGACTTAGAACCGGTGATGCAAAAGAGATGCCTGAGCATGAAATTTTTATGGGCGATCTTCCTCTTATGACAGATACAGGTACATTTGTAATTAATGGTGCTGAACGAGTTATTGTTAGTCAGTTGGTGCGTTCACCTGGTATATATTATGATATTGCACATGACAAGATAGGAAAAACCCTTTATTCATGTACAGTTATCCCTAATCGTGGTGCATGGTTGGAATATGAAACAGATTCTAATGATGTATTTTATGTGCGTGTTGACAGAACCAGAAAGGTACCTATAACTGTTCTTATACGTTCACTTGGTATTGGTTCAAATGCAGAGATATTGGAACTCTTTGGTGAAGAACCAAAAATTCTTGCTAGTATAGAAAAAGACCCATCTGATAATTATCAGGATGGTTTATTAGAGTTATACAAAAAAATCCGTCCAGGTGAGCCGCTTGCAGTAGAGAGCGCAGAGAGCCTGATTAATGCCATGTTCTTTGACCCAAGACGTTATGACCTTGCTAAGGTAGGACGTTATAAGTTTAATAAGAAGCTGGCATTGAAGAACAGAATAGCCGGACATGTACTTGCAGAGGATGTTGTAGATCCTGCTACAGGAGAAATATTAGCTACAGCAGGAACTACTGTAACAAGAGAACTTGCAGTAGAAATTCAGGATGCTGCCATACCATATGTAATGATTCAGACAGAGGAAAGAAATGTAAAAGTTCTTTCAAATATGGTAGTTGATTTGTCCAAGTATGTAGGATTTGATCCTGCTGAGGTTGGTATACATGAGAATGTATATTATCCTGTACTTGAAGGACTTTTAAATGAATATGATGATGAGGCAGAGCTTAAGGCTGCTATTGAGAGAGATATAAATGACCTTGTTCCAAAGCATATTACCAAAGAAGATATTATTGCTTCTATAAACTATAACATTCACCTTGAATATGGTATTGGAACAAAGGACGATATCGATCACCTTGGTAACAGAAGAATAAGAGCTGTTGGAGAGCTCCTTCAGAATCAGTACAGAATAGGATTATCAAGACTTGAGAGAGTAGTAAGAGAAAGAATGACAACTCAGGATATCGAAACAATTACTCCTCAGTCACTTATAAATATTAAACCGGTGACATCTGCTGTAAAGGAATTCTTTGGAAGTTCACAGTTGTCACAGTTCATGGACCAGAATAATCCGCTTTCAGAGCTGACACATAAGAGAAGATTGTCAGCACTTGGTCCTGGTGGTTTGTCACGAGACAGAGCAGGATTTGAGGTTCGAGATGTACATTATACTCATTATGGAAGAATGTGTCCTATTGAAACACCTGAAGGTCCGAATATCGGTCTTATTAACTCACTTGCGACATATGCACGTATTAATGAGTATGGCTTTATTGAAGCACCATACAGAAAACTTGATAAGACAGACCCAACTAATCCTGTAGTAACAGACGAGGTTATTTACCTTACTGCTGATGATTGGGTCAATCGTTATGATTGTCTGCGGAGGGA
>JBJEMQ010000022.1:0-3527 GCA_051879755.1 Coprococcus sp.
GTCACTGATACTGCGGTTCATGTCCCATTTAACATAGGAAATATCAGCACTATGCAAAATATTACTTATCGTTTGATATAAATAGTCCTGTACTTCTTTTCTGGAGACATCCAGCACAAGCTGATAACGTCCACGCATAGGCTTTCTATTTGGAATTTGAATCGCCCAATCAGGGTGACTGCGATAAAGCTCACTGTCCTCTGATACCATTTCAGGTTCAAACCATAACCCAAACTGCATTCCGAGTGCCTTAATTTTTTCGGTCAGCCTTCTTAACCCCCCAGCAAGCTTATTTTCATTGACGAACCAATCTCCAAGTCCTGAACAGTCACTGTTTCTCTTTCCAAACCAACCGTCATCCAAAACCAGCATATCTACCCCAAGCTTTGCTGCTTCTTCTGCAATGTGAAAAATTTTATCCGCATCAAAATCAAAATAAGTTGCCTCCCAGTTATTAATCAAAACAGGACGCTCTGCAATCTTATAGTTTCCACGGCAGATATGCTCTCGAATGATTTTATGAAAATTGTGGGAAAGCGTAGAAAATCCTTGGCTGCTGTATGTCAAAACTGCTTCCGGCGTTTCAAATTCCATATTCGGCTTCAAAGTCCATTGAAATAAATCCGGATGAATCCCCATAGTCAAGCGCACCTGATTCAGCTGGTCACATTCTACCTGTGTCTGAAAGCTGCCGCTGTATACCAAAAATGCTCCTACACATTCCCCATACTGTTCATTACAATCCGAAGAGCAAAGAATTACGGACGGATTTTGCTGATGGCTGGAAGTACCGCGGGTACTGGAACTTTCCTGAATCCCATGTATCAAAGGCATTCGCTCCGGAAGACGTTCCATTGTATGTCTTCCATGAAAGTGAATCCATTCCCACGTGCCATGCGGAAAATCAAGACAAAAACTTGCTGCCTTTTGTAAAGTAATCTCTGTCTTTCCACCATTTCGTATGACGGCATTTCTTGTAATAATATCATATTTTTCAATCACACCATACCGCAAAACAATCTCCACTGCAGATGCCGCATCTTGTAAAATAATTTCCAAGGTTTCGGCTTCTGACTCCTCTGCGTACACGGCTGGAAGTCCTTGTAAAGAATATTTTCCTCGCTTTACATGATATCCTTTATATCTTAAATCCAATGCGTTGCTTCCGTTTTCGTGGCAGACAGAAACTGCCGAAATGCGATAATCACCGATGCCCTCACAAGCATATTCTAAGGGCAGGGTGTCAAGAGAGTAGGTTCTATCGTTTCCTGCATCATAGAGATTGCCTGAAAATCCAACATCAGGATACTCGAGCAGATAGGACATGTTAGTATCTACCTTTTTTCCATACCAAAGATGCTTTAATACACCGTAAGTATCTGCTTGAAACTGATATTCTGTGTGCAGAGTTTGAATACGGAAAAACCTTGTGTTTTCTTCTATATAGATTGCCATAGTGACCTCCTGAAATGAAACAATTCTAAAGTTGTAACATATATTGCAATGCTTATTCAGAATGGAATATTATACACTGATATCCTCATAAGTAATCAGCATAATTTCATTTTTTAATTTTAACTTAATAAATTTTATTTATCAACAGGTGTCCTGTGCAGATAAATCTTATCCGCACAGGACACCTACGGGGTACAAAAAATTTTATGTTTATTATCCCTTGACGGCACCGTTTGCAATACCACCGATAATCTGCTTTTGACAAATAATGTAGAAAATCAAAATTGGAATTAAGGCGAGCATATACGAAGCAAATGCCAAGTTATAGTTTGTGCCAAACTGTGTCTGGAAATTAAGCTGTGCCAACGGAAGTGTGGTGTGCTCAGAGCCTGACATAATAACTAGAGGCGTCATAACATCATTCCATGTGCCAAGTGCCGTCAAAACTGCAACGGTAGCATGCATAGGCTTCATCATTGGAAAAATAATGGTCCAGTATGTTTTCCATGTGGATGCACCGTCAATATCTGCGGCTTCTTCCATAGCAAGCGGCACATTTTTCAGATAACCGCTGTACAGCATGACATTCATCGGCATATAAAATACAACATACAGAAGAATGACACCAAACATATTATCAATTCCCAAAATAGCAGTTTCTTTGACCAGCGGCATCATCAAGATTGCAAAAGGTACAAACATACCACTTACAATATAAAAATAGATAAACTTGAAATTTTTATTTTTTGCCATGCCTCTTCCAATTGCATAACCTGCCATAGAGTGAATTGCCATCGATAACAGAATGGTAATACCAGTAATCAACAAGCTATTTCCAAGAGAATGCCAAAAGTCGGTAACACGCATTGCCTCTGCAAAATTAGCAAGACTGAACTTTTCCGGGAAACTTAGCGCACCTGCTACATCATTGGTCATCTCTGCAGGAGACTTCAATGCAATAATAATGGTCATATAAAGTGGAAACAGAATGGTGACACAGCCAAGAATCAAAAGGACTGTCACGACAAGATTATATTTTTCTTTTTTTCCTCCTTGAATCTCATCAGCATTTTTGCTGCGACATTCCGTCAATTTTGATACAAAATGTCTTTTTGAACTCATAACTGTTCCTCCTTTTTACTGGTCAGTTTCAATTGAATGACAGAGAATGTTACGATGACGATAAAAAATATTACTGCGTTTGCACTTTGGAAGCCGAACTGTCCACCGTCCATTCCGTTTTTATAAATTAAATAGGAAATAGATTCTGTACTCTGTGCCGGTCCGCCTTTTGTCAAAGACATAATCTGATCAAATACCATCAGCATATTTTTGGTGCTGAGAATGAGGTTAGTAGAGATAAATGGTAATAACAGCGGCAACGTAAGCTTTCGGAATGTATACCAACTGCTTGCACCATCAATAGAGCTCGCTTCATAAACATCCGCCGGTATTGTCTGTAAACCAGATATGTAGATAATGGTATTCATTGCAACCGCCTGCCATACACCGACAATCAAAACTCCGACCCACGCCCATTTCTCACTTGCCAGAATGCTGCTGCTTAAACAATCAATTCCCAAAGAACTTGCAGCAGTTGGAATAATATAAGTAAACAGGAAACTGAAAATATAACCCACAATCAAACCGCCGAGAATATTCGGGAGAAAATATAATCCTCTGAGAGCGCTTTTGAACCTGATCTTACTGTTCAGTCCCAATGCTAACATTAAGGAAAGAATGTTCACCAAAATAGTTCCGCATAATGCATATTTGAAGGTGAACAGATAGGACTTTCCAACTCTTGCATCCTGAAACAAATCCACAAAATTTCTGAAACCTACAAAATCATAAGAACCATAACCACGATAATTCGTCAGACTGTAAAATGCACCGGTAATCAATGGAATGGTATTGAATGCCACAAAAAGAATCAAAGCCGGCATTACCATGAACAAGTATGTTTTTGTTTTTTTAGACATAGATTTTCTTGTCTTCTGAGCATTTTTCATTGCAGTCCCTCCTCGTACTTCTTGACCTTTTCAATCAAATCTCTATTGTAGCGAGTCCAT
>JBJEMQ010000023.1:0-3525 GCA_051879755.1 Coprococcus sp.
CTTCTTCCGGGGTTCGTTCCGGCACATATACTTCTGCATGACAATTTCCGGTGTCTATAACTTTTAGTAATTTATATTTAATATCTTTCTTCATAAATTAAATCCTTTCGATTATTATCCGCATATAAGCCGCTTCTGGCTGCCTGCTGTGGCCGGAATATCATCTCCATACCAACCAATCTCATATGCCACTGCCTTTGGATTATAGTCCGGTACGTTCTTCCTTAAGTTTTTTTCGGTCAGCCGTCCCCTGTTCTTCATGTAGTCGATGAATACGAGGTAATTGACCATGCAGAAGCCTCCATCCTTGATTATCGCCATCTCTGAGTAGCGGCCTTTCTCGATTTCTGATTTTATTTCTTTTATGCGCTTGTCTACGGAACCCAGGCTCATATCAAATTCCTGGCTAATCCTTGCCCTGGTTATGTATGGTGATGCATGTATGTATGATATTTCATTTACGGTTATATCCATATTTGTTACTCCTTCCTGTCCTATTAGTTTTTTGTGTGTTTGTGTTTGTTTGTGTTTTTGTGTTATACATTGGCTACCTATGTTGATTCTGTTCTGTATGCTTCTTTTGGCGTTCCTGCTGAATACCGAGCATATATCCCAGAATGAACAGCTTATCGTCTTCGTTCAACTTATGGAACTCATATGCCGACTGCACAATCATTTCTCTTTTGGGATCGTCACTTAAAATTATATCCATAGGCGTTTCCTCCTTTTTATGACATTATCAATTCATTCGCGTCGCCGCATATGACTTGATAATGTCATTTTACGTCTTGCCACTGCCTTTGTCAAGGCATTTTTATCATCTATAATTCTGTTTTGCCTTGACTAATACATTTTAAGGTTGTATAGTGATATTACAATAAATAGGAAGGAGTACCCACTTAATGGAAGTACATGAACGAATCAAGGAATTAAGAAAAAATCACCTAAAAATGTCTCAAACTGCATTTGGGGAAAAACTAGGTGTTAGCCGCTCCGTTATTAACAATATAGAATTGAATGTACTTGCAAGACCAGAACAAAAGTTATCTCTAATGAAACTAATTTGTAAGGAATTTAATGTAAATGAAGAATGGCTATTGAATGGTACAGGTGATATGTTTGGAAATAAGGAAGCAGAATATAACACCTTGATAGACCAGATTATGGTTGGGGAAAATGAACTCGCAAAGAATATATTCAAAACATTCACTGCTTTTGATAAAGCAGATTGGGAAGCACTTGGAAAAATGATTGAAAAGTATAATTCTATTGCAAAAAGAAATACTGAACCTACGGCATATGATAATGTGTCAGACACTCCGGAAGAATGTACTAATAAAAGTGAACAAGTAAATAAATTAACATCTGTAGAATTTGCGGAGGAAGAATATATAAAAAAAATCTCCGATTTTGCGCGACACAAGAACTCTACTGCTTTGAGTTCTACAGAAGAAGATACGGAAAATCACTCAGATAAAAAGAAAATAGGTAATGACTAAATTAGGATACATCTATTCGGAAAGGAAAACACATTATGGAAGTTGAAGCTCTCATCAAGAGATTACAAATAGAATTTAACAGACATGACCGTTCAGGTGTATACGGATTAACGCAACGAGAACTTGCATATAATTCAAACAAAATCGAGGGAAGTACCCTGACTATGGAGCATACGGCTTCTCTGTTTGAAACTGGCACAATATATGGAGATGACATATACAAAGCTAAAGATATAGAAGAAACTACAGGTCATTTTCTAATGTTTAATCATATGCTTAAAACTTTATGCGAACCATTAAGTGAAAATCTTATTAAAGAATTTCACTGGGAGCTTAAATCAGGTGTATTTGAAGACAGGCTAAACGGCTATGCGATCGGTGATTATAAAAAAAGACCAAATATTGTTGGTAATATCATTACATCCGCCCCTAAAGATGTAGCATCCGATATGAATAACTTGCTTACAGAATACAAATCTAAACCGAAAACCATAGAAACATTGGCTTGGCTTCATGCCAAATACGAGAATATACATCCATTCCAGGATGGTAATGGCAGAACCGGGCGTATGATATTGTTCAGAGAATGTTTAGTAAACAATATAATGCCTTTTATTATACAGGATGCTAACAGAATCAGATACATTCGCTTTTTGAGCGAAGCACAAAAAAACGGTGATATTTCAAATCTTACCGGTTATTTTGCTGAAGAACAGGCAGCATATAAAGACAGGATTTATCCATTTATAGAATACGATTTAGCACAAAACAAAAAAAACACCAAAAGCAAATCACTGTAATAAAAAAGCCACCCTTTGTTGGCGCAAAGGGTAGCCAATGTAGTAAGTACATCACTTGCAAATACAAAATGATATACCAACACAAACACATTTATAGTATATCATTCTTGGTATGTCTTTAGCAAGGTGTATTTTGTATACTTATATATATGAAAGGAATGATTATACTATGTGGAAAGAACTATTAAATGATGGCAGAGTACGCTACCGGGAGCATTATAAAAATCCTATGACAGGTATGCATTCAAAGGTTACAGTTACCTTTGATAAGGACACTCCCAAGAATGCCAAGAAAGCAAAAGAAGAATTAGCCTTGCGAATAAAAAAGAAGTTGGAGCAGGTTAATATGCCTACCGAAAAGAATACTACCCTCTCCGAACTGGTTAATGACTACCTGGCTTATCAAGCTAAGGCAATCAAAAAATCTACTTATGACCGTAATTACAGTGTCCTGCACAGTGCTGAAAGCATCCTGGGCAAAAACACATTATTAAGCAAATTGTCGGCTCGATATATCAGCCGCCAGTACCTAAATTCCGGTAAATCTAATGTTACTATCAATGAACACTTTACACGTATAAAAGCTATGCTCAGATGGGCATATAAAAATGACTATATAAATAGTCAGACTATAATTGATAAACTGGAACTTCTGCCGGATGCAACCGCTTCCAAAAAGGTATCTGATAAATATTTGGAACCGGAAGAAATACAAGCACTACTTAAATTCATGAAAACCGACGAAGCTTACCGCTGGTACTACCTTACACAATTTCTTGTATTAACAGGATTACGTGTTGGAGAAGCAATTGCTCTTGACAAAACGGATATCGACATGGAACAAAAGGTCATTCATGTTAAATATACATATGACAGCCGGAACAAGGTTCGCACTACTCCAAAAACCGCCACATCGTATAGAGATGTATATATTCAACCTGAACTGGCTGATGTTATAACCACCTATACCGCCTGGCATAAACGCGATGAACTAGCCAACAACTATTCTACTAACCTGTTTTTCTCTGCTAATAATGGTGACTACTGCGGATATGCTGCATATGCAAAATGTCTCAAGAAAGCATCATTAGCTGTACTGCAGCGTAATATAACCCCACATATACTGCGCCATACTCACGCATCTCTATTACTTGCCGCAGGCATACCAATAGAAACTATTTCAAGGCGCTTAGGACACGAAAATAGCCAAATAACAAAAGAAATAT
>JBJEMQ010000024.1:0-3524 GCA_051879755.1 Coprococcus sp.
TTTGATATATCTGTATTTCTAAGCACAGAACATTCATTTTCCTTTGCAACTATCTCTTTTCCATCAGGATTATACAGTATATTCTCCTCACTCCAGCTATAGCATGTATCTCCTACTGCAAAATGGGGACCCATTTTTTCAACAATAAGTATAGGTAGCTTATACACAATATCATATTTATTGGCAATCACATAGGCTGTAGTATTTGTTCCTATGGCAAACTCTCCTATAGGAAGTGTATCTCTGCCCATCAGAAGATTCTCTTTGACAAAGCTTCTGTTTTCTTCGTCGCTTTCAAAATTCTTACATGTATAATCAGCTATTTTTCCATCTCTAAATGTCAGTGTAAGATCTGTATATTTTAAATCATTCAAAAATACCTCACTGACATTTAACACACCCTGCGTTCCTGTAAGTTTCGGGGAAGTAAATACCTCTCCTACCGGAATATTTACATCTGCAACGCAGTTTTCGAAATTTGTCTCCTTTATAGGATTTTTTAGCTCATGCATCATAACTGTTATATCTGTCTTATTTCCATTTTGTCCAACCACGCGCACTTTTTCAGCTTTATCCAGTTCATCTATAATATATTGATGTATTTTTCTGTAGAGATTATTGTCAAGTGTATTTATCTTAACAATCTCTCGGAATATCTCCTCGTAATTATCTCCTATTTCAGGCATTGGATATGCAATTATTGTAAAGCTGTACTTATCTCTCGGAATATACTCATTTACAATCTGCGAACTGGCATTTGCATAGGCAACTGTTATCTCCTGCTGTTTCTCAGATAACACTGGTACATACTTTGAATTTTCAGGTTCAAACGGATTCTCGCCAAATATCTCTATACATGCCGGGCCTGCGTATACCATCGCCTGATATTCATATTTCTTATATGCCTGTTTCAAAATCTCAAGTTTTCGTTCCATCAGCTTCTTATCAAGAAACAGAGCCTCATCCATACGATGATCATACTCGAGCTGCTTATTAGGAACTGTTGATGTATATCCTATTCTATGAATAAGTCTTCTATTGATTCTATTTACAGCATAACGGAAGCACAACGGTTCAAGTCCCATATCACGGAACTGTTCTATGGCAGCTCTTACCATTCTTTCCTGTCCTATGGAATAACGTATATTAACAGTTTTCTTTTTGCTCATATCTATGCGGGCTGCCATGTATCCCTCTCGGAAACCCTTCGTATACGTGGATGCCATTGAATCTATCTCTTTCTGTGGAAGAGTATTTAGAAATTCTGCCGTCTTAATCTCATTATATCCGATATACTCTCCGTATCGATAAAGGTATGACAAATCACTCAAATCACTGTTCATAACTATATCTGTTGCAAAAGTAAGTACAGGATCAAGTTGTTCCCTGATACGATGTGTCATAAAATATTCTGCATAATCATTTTCAAAATAATATATTGCTTCCTTAATCTGCTTTGCATTTGCCTGTTCCTGACACATAAAGTAAATCTGAACATATAATTCTGCAAATAAAGTTATGTCAACCAATCTTCCCTCAAAAGCATATACTATCATCCCTCTGATTTCATTATATAAAAAAGTAAGCAGCCTTGAAATCTCCTCAATATCTTCTATATCTGCATTCTTCTTCATCACATTATATGAATATTCATAGTTGGCATAGCTACTGTTGTAAGCATCTCCTGTTATATCAGCATAAAGCTCTTTATTCATTGACGCCAGCTCGTCCATACCTAAACTATCCAGTTCGCCTTCTTTGCACTTCTGCACAACCTTATCTATCATCAGAATAAACTGCGCCGTACAGGCAAAATAATCCTGGTATGAAGGAGGAACAATATTTTCTTCCGGTATTTGTCTGATTCGGTCAATCATCAGCTCGTATCGCTCTTCTATATCATCATATTCTTCTACACAATCTTTATAATAATTCACATTTTCACCCCTATCTATGATTCTATAAGCCTTTCAACATAAAAATACCTGACAGCACAAATGCTACGGAACTCATTAATACAGCCAGTTTCTTTCCAAACATACTGCCGGTCTCTGCCCTATAACCTGTTATACCAAAAATTATACCTGTAACAGACATAATCAATGCACAGACTAGAAGGACACCATATACTCTCTCTACATGTCCTTTTGACACTACGGATTTAATAATAGACAATGCCACAAATACAATGCTTAATCCCCCCATAAAGTATGATATTATAGTATCCGAAGCATGTCCCACCGGAGCTATTTTGAAATCTTTATTTTTATTATTTCTTCGCATATTTTCTCCTATATATACGGGCAGTTATATAATATACCAGATATCCTATCATTCCTCCTGCCGTATTCATTATAATATCATCAACATCAAATACACCAAGCATAGTTATGTACTGTATAATTTCAATTAGTAATGTAAATGAAAATGAATATAACAGTGCAATCCATGCATTGGTTTTCTTATTTCTTGCCCATCTAATCAGCATTCCAAAAGGCATAAATGCTACTACATTGCCAACAAGATTGAGCATCACACTTGTGCTTGACATCGCATCTCTATATTTTATAAATCTTTTTATCTCTGTAAATGGTTCAAGATTATATCTCCTTACATCATATCCATTACCTCTGCCAAACATATCACTAAATATCAGAAAATATACAATAGCAATAATATATATAATAAAAAGCACAAAGCAAATTGCTCTAAGCTTTTTTTGATTTTTTGTACTCAAGAGGTCTTCCTCCTCATATATTGATAAGATAAGTTAACAGCTTATCGGCACACTCCTCCTTGCTCATAAGAGGAAGCTGACACACATCATCACGTGAGATAAGAGTCAGCACATTTGTATCTACACCAAATCCGGCTCCCTCTTCTTTAAGATTATTAGCAGCAATTACATCTACTTTTTTCTTAACCAGCTTTGCACGGGAATTTTCTATAAGATTTTGTGTTTCCATAGAAAAACCACAGATTATCTGTTCTGTAAGCTTTTCTTCTTCTCTCTGCTTACCTAAAAAGCCAAGGATATCTTTGGTTCTGGTAAGCTCAATACTCATATCATCATCTTTTTTCTTAATCTTATTGTCTGCTACATACTTTGGTCTGTAATCTGCAACAGCAGCAGCCTTTATTATTATATTCTGTTTTTTGCTTTCTGATACAACCGCATCATACATATCCTGGGCAGATATTATGTTAACTACTTTCACAAATTCAGGCGGAGCTATATCTACCTTGCCTGTAATAAGAGTAACATTTGCACCACGTAACATAGCCCGTTTTGCAATAGCATAACCCATTCTTCCGGTAGAATGATTTGTTATATATCTGACAGGGTCTATCGCCTCACATGTTGGTCCGGCTGTTACAAGTACATTTAATCCTGCCATATCCTTTTCACACGCAATATGCTTCAATATATAATCTATTAGCAATTCCTCAGGCGGCAGTTTTCCCTTTCCTGTATCACCGCATGCAAGATAGCCCTCAGCAGAATCAATAATCTCATAACCATA
>JBJEMQ010000025.1:0-3523 GCA_051879755.1 Coprococcus sp.
AACCCGGCTATTACAGCAGCAACACAGTGGTTTGAGAGAACTCTTGATGATTCTGCAAATAAGAGAATATCCATACCGGAAGCATTTCTTGCGATAGATGGTATATTAGATTTGTACTTAAATGTAGTTGACGGTCTTGTGGTATATGATAAGGTTATATATCAAAGCTTTATGAAAGAGATTCCTTTCATGGCAACAGAAAATATCATGATGGATGCTGTAAAGCGTGGTGGAAACCGTCAGGAGCTCCATGAGCGTATACGTGAGCTTTCAATGGAAGCGGGAGCTGCAGTAAAGAAGGAAGGTAAGGAAAATCCGCTTGTCGATTTGATTGCAGCGGACCCTGCATTTGGAATGACAAAGGAAGAAATTGAAGCCATTCTTGAGCCAAAGAATTTTGTCGGACGCGCTCCGGAGCAGACAGAGGAATTCCTTTCTGAGGTTGTACAGCCGATTCTTGATGCTAATAAAGACGTGCTTGGTATGACAGCTGAGATAAATGTATAAGAGCATATAATATATAAATTTATCCCCCTTTTGCCGGACATAAATAAATGTCTGATGGAAGGGGGATTATATTAGTTTAATAAAATTGCAGGTGGAATAAATTCGGTTATTACGGGTAAAACAAATTCGGTTATTATATTTACTTATTAAATAGAATAGTGTATAATATTCAAGTCGTTGTGAGTAAAAATGCGGCGGCTTGTGCTGTTTGACAGCATATATTCGTGATATAGAATAAATTGTTTACGAAGCAGGAGGAACAAACATGGTAAGAGCAGTTGTTGGAGCTAACTGGGGCGACGAAGGAAAAGGTAAAATAACAGATATGCTGGGTCAGGAGTCAGACATCATAGTCAGATTTCAGGGCGGTGCAAATGCAGGTCACACAATTGTAAATGATTATGGCAAATTTGCATTACATACATTACCATCAGGTGTTTTCTATAATCATACAACAAGCATCATAGGAAATGGTGTGGCTCTTAATATTCCTGTTTTATTTAAAGAGATAAAAGAGATAGTAGACAGAGGTGTTCCGATGCCGAAGATACTTGTATCAGACAGGGCGCAGATAGTTATGCCATATCATATTCTGTTTGACGAATATGAAGAGGAGAGACTGGCAGGAAAATCTTTTGGTTCAACAAAGTCGGGAATTGCACCTTTTTATTCAGACAAATATGCAAAAATTGGTTTTCAGGTGAATGAGCTTTTTGACGAAGCTGCACTTAAAGAGAAAGTAGAAAGAGTTATTGTACAGAAGAATGTTCTTCTTGAGCATCTGTACCATAAGCCATTGCTTGATGCAGATGAGATATTTAATACATTAATGGAATATAGGGAAATGGTTGCACCATATGTATGTGATGTATCTGCGTTCCTTTATAATGCAATAAAAGAAGGCAAAAATATACTTCTTGAAGGACAGCTTGGTTCTCTTAAGGACCCTGATCATGGCATATACCCAATGGTTACATCATCATCTACACTGGCTGCTTATGGAGCAATAGGTGCAGGTATTCCACCATATGAGATTAAGCAGATAATTACTGTGTGTAAAGCATATTCAAGTGCTGTTGGTGCAGGCGCATTTGTAAGTGAGATTTTTGGCGAAGAGGCAGATGAACTGAGAAGACGCGGTGGAGATGGCGGTGAGTATGGCGCTACAACAGGAAGACCAAGACGTATGGGCTGGTTTGACTGTGTTGCTTCAAAATATGGATGTCGTATTCAGGGAACAACTGATGTAGCTTTCACAGTACTTGATGTACTTGGCTATCTTGATGAGATACCTGTGTGTGTTGGCTATGAGATAGATGGAGAGGTTACAACAGATTTTCCGACTACAGGAAAACTTGAGAAAGCTAAGCCGGTGCTTGAAGTTTTGCCAGGTTGGAAATGTGATATCAGAGGAATTAAAACATATGAAGAGCTTCCGGAAAATTGCAGAAAATATGTTGAGTTTGTAGAAGAACATATTGGTTTCCCAATTACCATGATTTCAAATGGACCGGGAAGAAATGACATAATTTACAGAAAAAAGTAAGTATAATAGAATAATTATAAAAAACAGTCAGGCTGTATTGATAATGATATACAGCCTGACTGTTTTTTGCCGTGAATCGCCTTTTAAAACTTGATAGCAATCCCGGATTAGTGCATAAAAAATCGGGGTGACGCGATTCGAACGCGCGACCTCTTAGTCCCGAACCAAGCGCTCTACCAAGCTGAGCCACACCCCGTAATATCTGTTTTCAACATTACATAGAATAGCATAATTGTATATGATATGCAAGTATTATTTCCTATGAGGATGGATGTTTGATTTCAATTTATCCCCTGTGAATATGAATGATATTCCCATATTCTGATAATACTATCATGTAGAGAAAAATCATATTACAGAATATGGGAGATGAATAGATGAAAGATAAAATATTTGGTGTTCTGCAAAGAGTGGGGCGTTCGTTTATGCTGCCGATTGCAATACTTCCGGTAGCAGGTCTGCTGCTTGGGATAGGCAGTTCATTTACAAATGAGACAATGCTTGAAACATATGGGCTTATGAAAGTATTAGGACCGGGAACGGTGTTTGCGTCAATATTTCGGGTGATGAGTGATGCCGGAAATATCGTATTTGCAAATCTGCCGATTATATTTGCCATAGGTGTAGCTATAGGTATGGCAAAGAAAGAGAAAGAGGTTGCAGCTTTAGCAGCTGTGATAGCCTTTTTTATCATGCATGCGTCTATAGGAGCACTGATTACAATAAGTGGTGGCGCAGAAAATATGCTTGAGGGGGCAGTTGCTTCGGTATGCGGAATTACATCTCTGCAGATGGGTGTGTTTGGCGGAATTATAGTAGGTCTTGGAGTAGCTGCGCTTCATAATAAATTTTATAAAATAGAGCTTCCGCAAGTGCTTTCATTCTTTGGCGGGACACGCTTTGTGCCGATTATTGCTTCACTTGTATATACAGGTGTAGGTATACTGATGTTCTTTATCTGGCCGGTTATTCAGCGGGGTATATATGCGGTGGGTGATGTTGTCCTTAATTCGGGGTATGTAGGAACATGGGTATATGGTTTCATGGAACGTCTGCTTATTCCATTTGGGCTGCACCATGTATTTTATCTGCCATTCTGGCAGACCGGTGTTGGAGGAACACTTGAGGTAGGAGGACAAATGATAGAGGGTGCCCAAAATATATTCTTTGCACAGTTAGCTGACCCGACAGTGAAAAGATTTGCTGTATCAGCTACAAGATTTATGTCAGGAAAGTTTCCTCTTATGATATTCGGACTTCCGGGGGCTGCCCTTGCAATGTACAAATGTGCGAGTGATGATAAGCGTAAGGCAGTTGGAGGTCTGCTTCTTTCGGCAGCCTTGACATCGATGCTGACAGGTATAACAGAACCACTGGAATTTACTTTCCTGTTCGTAGCACCACTTTTATATGGCATACATTGTGTATTAGCAGGCCTTGCATATATGCTGATGCATATGTTCAATGTGG
>JBJEMQ010000026.1:0-3147 GCA_051879755.1 Coprococcus sp.
CATTAATATCTATTATTGCTTCTCCAAGATCCTTTGATAACTCAGCAATAAGCTTAGCATCAGTATAATTTGTAACAGCCTTAACAATAGCATTTGCACGTTTTGCAGGATTTCCTGACTTAAATATACCAGAGCCAACAAATACACCCTCTGCGCCAAGCTGCATCATCAATGCAGCATCAGCAGGAGTAGCCACACCACCGGCAGCAAAATTAACTACAGGGAGTCTGTGATTCTCATGAACATAAAGTACCAAATCATATGGAACCTGCAATTCCTTTGCCACATTAAAAAGCTCATCTTCTCTCATTGAAGAAATTCTTGCTATCTCACTATTCATCATTCTCATATGACGTACAGCCTGAACTACATCACCTGTACCAGGCTCGCCCTTTGTTCTAATCATTGATGCACCTTCATTAATTCTACGAAGAGCCTCGCCTAAATCCTTTGCTCCACATACAAATGGAACCTTGAATTTAGTTTTATCTATATGATATACATCATCTGCCGGTGAAAGTACCTCACTTTCATCAATGTAATCTATCTCAATGGCTTCAAGTAACTGTGCCTCTACAAAATGTCCAATACGACACTTCGCCATAACAGGTATTGATACTGCCTCCTGAATACCCTGTATCATCTTTGGGTCACTCATTCTGGATACCCCACCGGCAGCTCTAATATCAGCAGGAATTCTTTCAAGTGCCATAACAGCACACGCACCTGCCTCCTCTGCTATCTTCGCCTGTTCAGGAGTTGTAACATCCATAATAACTCCACCCTTAAGCATCTGTGCCAGTTCCTTATTAAGTTCATATTGTCTATTTGCCATGACTATTTCTCCTTTTTTCTTTTTTCTCAACATTATAACCGTCTCTGGCATTATTAAAATATCCATTTTATCATGTTGCAGCATATCCAATCTGACCTTATGCGATATGTCCAGCTAGTATGTTCACATATAAAGTTATTTGTACAAGCCAAGATTGCAAGTTAAAAATATTTGCAGAATTCACTTGAATTATTTTTGCCAAACATTTATTCTATTAACAATATATTTTTATAGTAGAAAGAGGGAATTAATACTTATGAGCCGATTACTTATTATTCTATTTCTATTCTTTATGGGAAGTATTGTCGGTTGGATTATTGAATTATTCTACCGAAGATTTATTTCAAAGAGCAATATTAACAAAAAATGGATTAATCCCGGATTTTTGATAGGTCCATATCTCCCACTATATGGTTCAGGAATATGTGTACTATACCTATTGGCAAGTATTCATATACCCGCACTTGCAGAACATCCCGCGCTTGAAAAACTGATAATCATTCTTATAATGACAGTCTCTATGACCGCTATCGAATATGTTACAGGTCTTATATTCATAAAAGGAATGGATATTAAATTATGGGACTATAGCGATGAATGGGGAAATATTGATGGTATTATATGCCCTTTATATTCACTAATGTGGGGCGCACTTAGTGTATTTTACTATATGATAATCCATCCTCATATTATAAATACGATAGGCTGGTTTTCAAATAACCTGTCTTTTTCATTTGTAGTTGGTTTTTTTTACGGCGTATTTGTGATTGACATTGTAGTATCCTTCCAATTAGCCGCAAAGCTTCGTTCATTTGCAGAAGAGTATAATATAATTGTAAGAATCGAATCTTTAAAATCACATCTTGCAAATGAAATCAAGGAGCGCAAAGAGAAAAATCACTTTCTTCTGCTTCTTCACACCCGTAAGTCATGGCGTGAAATATTTGAACAAAACAGTGACAAATTCTCTATAGCAAAAAAAATCAAACAATCTAAAGACAAGAAAACCAAGTAATTCTTTATATAAAAGAGTTTTAGGGAGACATACCATCACAATGGTACATCTCCCTATATTTGTAATTTAATACAAATGCACAATAAAAAGACCGTATCCCACTGTTTGTGTCCAATGAGATCACGGTCTCCTTATGATTTTAAATCAATTACTACTTCTTATTTTTCTTCTTACAAAGAATCAGTATAATTGCACCTGCAATAGCACATACCATAATGGCTATCGGAATATAGATATTGAATGTATCACCTGTCTTAATCTGATTATTATTAGGTGTTGTATCATTACCCGGTGTTGTATTTTCTGTTGTTGAAGTTTCTGTTGCAGTTGATGTTGACGTTGTTGATGCGTCATCTTGTTCAACATAGACTTCACAATTGGTTCTTTGATTTTCTTTTACATATACCTTTTGTATATTACCAGTTGTTACTGTATAGCCATCAGGAACCGAGATCACTTCTAATGTATACTCTCCTGAAGGAAGCTTAGTCAATATTATCTTACCTTCTGAATCTGTATCATATTTCTTTGATGAACCATCAGGATATACTATTTTAATTGTAGCATTAGGTACCACATCTCCGGTTTTTTCATCATATACAGTAACAAGCAGCTCACCATTAGCATCTACCGGCTCTGTTGTCGGCTCTGTTGTCGGCTCTGTTGTCGGCTCTGTTGTCGGCTCTGTTGAGCCCTCGCTCTTTTCTACAACAATATCTACCTTTGTTGTTTTTCCTGCCTCTACAACTTTGTCCTGTGCTTCAGGTACGTCATAATCATCCGGTACTTCTACTACTGTTACAGTATAACTTCCTGCCGGAAGGTCTGGTACTATCACCTTGCCTTTGTCATCTGTTTCAACTGTATCTACTATTGTACCGTCTTCATTTTTGATTTCTACCTTCGCTTCCGGTATCGGTTCTCCAGTTGTCTTATCCTTGACTGTTATCTCAAGGCTTCCCTTTGTTTCTTCTTCACCTGTTGAATCCTCAATCTGTTCCAAAACAAAATCTGCCTTTGTTGTTTTTCCTGCCTCTACAACTTTGTCCTGTGCTTCAGGTACGTCATAATCATCCGGTACTTCTACTACTGTTACAGTATAACTTCCTGCCGGAAGGTCTGGTACTATCACCTTGCCTTTGTCATCTGTTTCAACTGTATCTACTATTGTACCGTCTTCATTTTTGATTTCTACCTTCGCTTCCGGTATCGGTTCTCCAGTTGTCTTATCCTTGACTGTTATCTCAAGGCTTCCCTTTGCTACTTCCTTTTCTACCTCAAACTGGTATGTTGTTGT